>CAIXDD010000202.1 GCA_903918155.1 uncultured Hyphomicrobiales bacterium | reverse complement strand
TCCTTGTGATGCGCCAGGCACCACTTGGCCAGGATCGAGCCGCCGCGCGACACGATGCCGGTGACGCGCTCGGCGGTCAGCGGGACATGCGCCAGGCGAACGCCGGCATGGACGGTGAAATAATCCACGCCCTGCTCGCACTGTTCCACCAGCGTGTCGCGATAGATTTCCCAGGTCAGGTCTTCGGCGACGCCGCCGACTTTTTCCAGCGCCTGGTAGATCGGCACCGTACCGATCGGCACTGGCGAATTGCGGATAATCCATTCGCGTATGGTGTGGATGTGGCGGCCCGTCGAAAGGTCCATCACGTTGTCGGCGCCCCAGCGGATCGACCACACCAGCTTGTCCACTTCCTCGGCCACGCCCGAGGTGACGGCGCTGTTGCCGATATTGGCGTTGACCTTGGTGAGGAAGTTGCGGCCGATGATCATCGGCTCGGTTTCGGGATGGTTAATGTTGGACGGGATGATGGCACGGCCGCGCGCGATCTCGTCGCGCACGAACTCCGGCGTAATCTCGTCCGGGATCGAAGCGCCGAAGCTATTGCCGTCGCGGGCGAAGGGCGAACGGCCCAGATTCTCGCGGGCGGCGATGAACTTCATCTCTTCGGTGATGATGCCCTGGCGGGCGTAATACATCTGGGTGACGTTGCGGCCCGGCTTGGCGCGCAGCAGCTTGAGGCCTGAGCGGGCGAATTGCTGCACCGACAGCTTCTCGCCGGGCTTGAGACCGTCATCTTCCGGCTTGCGGGTGCGACCTTCATATTCTTCCACGTCGCCACGCGCGAGAATCCATTCGCGGCGGCGGGCGGGCAGGCCCTTCTCGATGTCGATGACGGCGCTTTCGTCCGTGTAAGGACCGGATGTGTCGTAGAGCCGAACCGGCGGCTCGCCGCCCGAGAGCTTCACTTCGCGGAACGGCACGCCATCGACCATCAGCTTGTTCGAGCCGGGCAGCGCGCCGCGCGTAATGGCCATGGACTTGTCGAGAATGGGCTTGTTCATCGTCTTGACCTCTCCCTACGCCGGCAAGTCTTCTTTCGAGAAGAAGGGTCCGGATCAGGTTCAAAGGGATTCGCGGGATTGCGATCTCAGGCTCTACTCTTCAAGGAAGAGGGCGAGCCGCCCCTGGGAAGCGGTGTTATACCGCCCCCTGCCCCGCCGTCGCAAACGGATTCAAGCCCTTGGGCAATCCGCCGCCTTGCAGTCCACAGGCAGAAATTGCAGAATCCCTGCGGTATTTGCCTGCGAGATCACTGACATGTCCGACAGCCTCATTCCCGTTCCGGAGCAATGGCGCACGCGCGCCTTCTGGGACAAGGCGAAGTACGAGGCGGCGTATGCCGAGGCGCTGGCCAACCCGGACGGCTTCTGGCTGAAGGAAGCTGCGCGGCTGGACTGGGCGAAGCAGCCCACCAAGGCGGGCGACTGGACCTTTGACGCCGAAAGACTGTCGATCAAATGGTTCGAGGATGGCGCGCTGAACGTCGCCGCCAACTGCATCGACCGCCACCTAGCGGAACGCGGCGACCAGACCGCCATCATCTGGGAAGGCGACGATCCGGCCGACAGCCTGCATATCAGCTATCGTCAACTCCATGCCGAGGTCTGCCGCTTCGCCAATGTGCTGAAGATGCGCGGCGTCAAGAAGGGCGACCGCGTCACCATCTACATGCCGATGATCCCCGAAGCCGCCTATGCCATGCTGGCCTGCGCCCGCATAGGCGCTGTGCATTCTGTGGTGTTTGGCGGCTTCTCGCCCGACAGCCTGGCGGGGCGCATTACCGATTGCGACAGCAAAATCGTCATCACCGCCGATGAAGGCGTGCGGGGCGGCAAGGCCGTGCCGCTCAAGGCCAACACCGATGCGGCGCTGGCCAAGGCGCCAGGCGTCACCAGCGTGATCGTGGTCAAACGCACCGGCGGCGCGGTCAACATGAAGGCCGGGCGCGATGTCTGGTATCACCAGGCAGCGGCGCAAGTGCAGCCCACCTGCCCGGCGGAAGCGATGAACGCGGAAGACCCGCTTTTCATCCTTTACACCTCGGGCTCGACGGGAAGGCCCAAGGGCGTACTGCACACCAGCGGCGGCTATCTGCTCTATGCCGCCTACACGCACCATTACGTGTTCGATTATCACGAGGGCGACATCTATTGGTGCACCGCCGATGTCGGCTGGGTGACGGGCCACAGCTATATCGTCTATGGCCCGCTGGCCAATGGCGCGACGACGCTGATGTTCGAAGGCGTGCCGAATTATCCGTCGATGTCGCGCTTCTGGGACGTGATCGACAAGCACAAGGTGAATATCTTCTACACGGCGCCGACGGCCATCCGCTCCCTCATGGGCGCGGGCGAGGAGCCGGTGAAGAAGACCTCGCGCGCCTCGCTGCGCCTGCTGGGATCCGTCGGCGAGCCGATCAATCCGGAAGCGTGGGAATGGTATCACCGCGTGGTGGGCGACGGGCGCTGCCCCATCGTCGACACCTGGTGGCAGACGGAGACGGGCGGCATTCTCATCACGCCGCTGCCGGGCGCGACGGCGCTGAAGCCGGGCTCGGCGACGCGTCCCTTCTTCGGCGTGCAGCCGCAGATCGTCGACGCCGAGGGCAAGCCGCTCGAAGGCGCCACTGAGGGCAATCTCTGCATCACCGATTCCTGGCCGGGCCAGATGCGCACGGTGTTCGGCGATCATCCCCGCTTCGTGCAGACCTATTTCTCGACCTATCCGGGCAAATATTTCACGGGCGACGGCTGCCGGCGCGACGCCGACGGCTATTACTGGATCACCGGCCGCGTGGACGACGTGATCAATGTGTCGGGCCATCGCATGGGCACGGCGGAGGTGGAGAGCGCGCTCGTCGCCCATGCGAAAGTGTCCGAGGCGGCGGTCGTCGGATATCCGCACGACATCAAGGGGCAGGGCATCTACGCCTATGTGACCCTGATGAGCGGCGAGGAGCCGAGCGAGGCGCTGCGCAAGGAGCTGGTCGCCTGGGTGCGCAAGGAGATCGGCCCCATCGCCTCGCCCGACGTCATCCAGTTCGCGCCGGGCCTGCCCAAGACCCGCTCCGGCAAGATCATGCGCCGCATCCTGCGCAAGATCGCCGAGAACGATTTCGGTTCGCTCGGCGACACGTCCACTTTGGCCGATCCCGGCGTGGTCGACGACCTGATCCAGAATCGCGCGGCGAAGTAATTTCCGCCAGCGCCTGAAACGCTCCAGGGCCGCAGCGCAAGCCGCGGCCCTTTTCCATGGGCGCGTCAAGGCGGCCTTCATCATTTCGCAGCAGGATGCCGCGCGGTCGCCGCATGCGCCCGCGATAGGCCTTTCGGCGCGCCGGGGCCGGGGAACCGACGTGCGGGCGTCCGGTTTTCGCTTCATCGGATTGGAGGCGTCGACATGTCGGTGCGGTCTCGCGCGCTTCTGGCGTTCATGACGGTATGGGCGACGGGATCAGGCGCGGTCGGCGCATGGATGGGCGCGCCGCAGGGCGCCCAGGCGCGGGAGATGGTCGCCTACGCCGGCGAATATCCCGCCGGAACCATCGTCATTTCGCAGCGCGAACGCCGGCTTTATCTCACGCTGGGCGAGGGCAAGGCGATCCGCTACCGCGTGGCGGTGGGGCGCGCCGGCAAGGCGTGGAGCGGCTGGGCGCGCGTCGACGGCAAGCATGTCAATCCCGCCTGGGCGCCGCCGGACATGGTGCGCCGCGACAATCCCGCCTTGCCGGATCTCATTCCCGGCGGGTCGCCGCATAATCCCATGGGCGTGCGCGCCCTCACCCTCGATCGCGACGAGATCGCCATTCACGGCACGTCGGACTCCATGCGCGGGTCGATCGGCACGGCGGCGTCTTACGGCTGCATCCGCATGTTGAACGAAGACATCGTGGATCTGTTCGACCGCGTGCGCGTGGGCACGGCGGTTCTGGCCGTTCCCTGACAGGTCACTCGCCGCAGGCGTTGGGTCCGCGCTTGCCGCCGGCATAGGCCCGGCCATAGCCGCCCGCCAGCATCAGCCCGGCGAGATCGTCGCTCGCCCCGTTCGCCGCCCCCTCGCGGGCGATGCGGGCGCTGGCCACGATCCGCCCGCCATATTTGTCGCGGCTCACGTCGGTGAGGGAGAGCGCGCCGGAGGCCAACGCGTCCGCCAGCGCGCGCCTTGCGTCCTCGCCGGCGGCGCGTTCGGCCGCGCAGCGGCTTTTGGTTTCGGGCGCGTCGAAGCCGCGCAGGCGCACGCGGGTGGTCACGTCCTGCCCAAGCCAGACCTGCACGCGCGCCTCGAACGTGTCGCCGTCGATCACGCGCAGGGAATAAGCGGCGAAGGGGCCGGGCAGGACCTCGCCGGCCGAAGCGGCGCGCGGGCCGGCCGCCGGGGTCGCGCCGGTCTCGAGGGCGGCCGGGCGCGTCTGCGCCGGGCTTTCCCGCCAGCCCTGCGGACTCCCGCGCCGCTCGGCCGCATCCGCCATCCAGAGCGCGAACGCGCCTGCGGCTGCGGCCAGGGTCGCCATGGTGAAGGCCGGAGCAAGGGACAGGGAACGCGCCATGAGCGAAACTGTGCCTTCTGTCCTATCGGCTGTCAAATAATCCTACAATTCGAAATTGCCTCAATTGCATACGGCCAAGAAGCGCCCCCTCGGCGGGGTTGCGGGCGCGACCCTTGCGCGCCTTGCGCGCGCCGCAGCGGCGCGGGGCGGGCTTTGAGCGCGGGTGGAAGGGGTCTATGCAGGGCTTCTGGTCCTCAGTTCCGGTTGCGCATGTTCCGCTCGATTCCCTTGCCGGCCCTGCTCGTCCTTGCGAGCGGCTTTCTCATCCTCTTCATCGGCGGCGGGGCGCGTCTGGCCATCGGGCTCACGCTGCGGCCGATGGTGGAGGATCTCGCCTGGGGCCGCGACGAAGTGGGCCTTGCGGTGGGCGTGTTTCAGGTCGTCTCCGCCGTCTGCACCTTCTATGCGGGCCGGCTTGCGGATCGCATGAGCCTGCGCCTCGTGCTCGGCTTCGGGCTGGTCGTGGCGGCGGCGGGCATCGGCCTCATGGCCTTCGTGCAGGCGCCCTGGCAGGCGCTCGCCCTCTATGGGCTCGTCTTCGCCATCGGCAATGGCGCGGCCTCCACGGCGCCCGTCGGCGTCATGGTGACGCGCGCCTTTCCCCAGCGCGCCGGGCTCGCCAATTCGCTGGCGCTGGCCGGCATGAGCGTGGGGCAATTGGTGATCGTGGCCGCGCTCGCCGCGATCCTGCTCAATGTCGGCTGGCGTTCGGTCTTCCTGTGGCTCGGCCTCGCCCATCTCGCGCTTCTGCCGCTGATCCTTGCGTCCGCGCCGGGACGTTCGGCGGAAACCGCGCGCCGGGCGGCCGCGCCCGCGCAGGACGGCCTGACCCTGCGCGAGGCCGCCCGCACGCGGCAATTCTGGATGCTGCTGGGCATCTACGCCGTTTGCGGGCTCGACGATTTCTTCGTCGCCACCCATGTGGTGGCCTTCGCGCAGGACAATGGCGTCGATCCCTTTCTGGCGGGCAATCTGTTCGCGCTGATGGGGCTGACGGGCCTGGCCGGCGTCGTGTGGTCGGGCTTCGCCAGCGACCGCTACGGGCCGGTCCTGCCGACGCTCGTGGCCTTTTCGCTGCGGCTGGCGGTTTTCGCCCTCGTGCTCGTCGATCAATCCACCGTGGCGGTGGCCCTGTTCGCGCTCACCTTCGGCTTCACCTTTCTGGTCACCGCGCCCGTCACCGTGCTCTTCATCCGGGAATCGTTCGGCACGCGCCATTTGGGCGCCATCGGCGGGCTCGTCACCATGGTCCATCACGGCTTCGGCGGGCTGGGGGCCTGGCTGGGCGCGCGCGTCTATGACAGCGGCGGCGCCTATGGGCCGGCTTTTCTCACGATGTTCGCGGCCACGCTGGCGGGCGTCGGCCTGACGCTCGCCTATAAGGCGGCGCCGGCGAGCCCTAGAAATCGCTCGTGAGGCCCTTGATCTCCCAATCCCCATAGCGGACCGGATCCAGCCCGCCCCGGCCGTCGATCTCTTTCGGCGCCGCCTCTTGCGCGGCAAGGGCTTGCGCCTGCGCCGCCGCGCGCCGCTCCTGCGCCTCCGCCAGCGCGCGCCGGGCGGCCGGGGAGAGGATTCTCGGGGCCGCGTCCTGCGCAAGCTCTGCGGCGGGCGGGCGGGCGTCGGCGTCTGTCATGTCGCTCATGGTCCGGTCTGGTCGTCCGTCTTGCCGTTTCGCGGGCGCCTTGCGGCGGGGCCTGTCTCGACCCCACATATAGGCGGGCGGGGCGGCGGGTTCCAGCAGGGGTCGCCCCGACGCGACGGAGTAAAGCGATGAACATGATGCGCACCGCCGTTCTGATGGCCGCCATGACGGCGCTGTTCTTGGTCGTGGGCGCGCTGATCGGCGGGCAGACGGGCATGCTGATGGCGCTCGCCTTCGCGGCCGCCACGAATCTGTTCGCCTATTGGAATTCCGACCGGCTCGCTCTCGCCGCCAATGGCGCGCAGGAGATCCAGCGCGCGGAAGCCCCCGAACTCTACGATCTCGTGGCGGAGCTGGCGCGGCGCGCGCAGCTTCCCATGCCGCGCGTCTATGTGGTCCACGAAGACCAGCCCAACGCCTTCGCCACGGGCCGCAATCCCGAGAACGCCGCGGTCGCCGTCAACACCGGCCTGATCAGCATGCTCACCCGCGAGGAGCTGGCGGGCGTGATCGCCCACGAGCTTGCGCATATCAAACATCGCGACACGCTCACGATGACGATCACCGCCACGCTCGCGGGCGCGATCTCCTCCATCGCCCAATGGGGCATGTTCTTCGGCGGCAATCGCAACAATGGCGCCGGCGTGATCGGCTCCATCGCGCTCGCCGTTCTGGCGCCGCTCGCCGCCATGCTCGTGCAGATGGCGATCAGCCGTTCGCGCGAATATGAGGCCGACAGGCTGGGCGGCGAAATCTGCGGCGACCCCAATCAGCTCGCCTCCGCGCTCTACAAGATCGCCCATGGCGCGGAAGCGATCCCCAACGAAAACGCCGAAGCCAATCCCGCCATGGCGCATATGTTCATCATCAATCCGCTCACGGGCCAGGGCGTCGATAACCTGTTCTCGACGCACCCCAATGTGGAGAATCGCATCGCCGCCTTGCAGCAGCTGGCCGGGGAGATGGGCGTCGTCGGTTACGCTTCGCAGGATAATTCGGCCGCGATTTCAGCCCGTGGCCCGTGGCGGGGCGCAGCCGATCGTGGTAGTTCGGGCGAGCGTCGGCCGCGCGGTCCGTGGGGCTGACCGCGCGTTGACATTCGGCTTGCGGAGCGCTGCGCGCGCGCGGGCCCGCAGGCGTGGAGCGTGAACGTCTTGAACACAAGCAAACCGGCGCCCGGCGGCAGAGCCCGACGCTTCGACGCTCCGCCGCCGCCGCCGCCCGGTCTCGCCGCGCGGCTGGCCGCCGCCCATGCGCTGGCCGATGTGACGGACCATGCGCGCGCGCTCGACGAACGTTTCGCCACGCCCGCCTTTCTCGCCCTCGAGCCGCGCGACCGCGCGCTGGCGCGCTCCATCGTGGTGACTTCGCTGCGCCGGCTGGGCACGTTGCGCGCGGCCTTGGCGCGCTTCCTCGAACGCGGCCTGCCGAAAAAATCCGGCATGCTCGAGCATATTCTCGTCGTCGGCGCCGCGCAGATCCTGTTCATGGACGCGCCCGACCATTCGGCGGTTGATCTCGCCGTCCACGCCGCGCGCGCCGATTCGCGCTCCGCGCCTTATGCGGGCCTCGCCAACGCCGTGCTGCGCAATGTCGCGCGCGAGAAAGAGGCGCTTCTGCAGGTCGACGATCCGTTTCTCGACCTGCCGCCGTGGCTCGCCGCGCGCTGGCGCAAGACATGGGGCGAGGATCTGGCCGCGCGCATGGCGTCGATGCTGCGTTGCGAGCCCACGCTCGACGTCACCGTGCGCGGCGATTCCGCCGAATGGGCGGAGAAACTGGGCGGAATCGTATTGCCGACTGGCTCGGTGCGGCTGCGCAACCGCGCGCCCATCGAGGACTTGCCCGGCTATTCCGACGGCGCATGGTGGGTGCAGGACGCGGCCGCCGCGATCCCCGCCCGCCTGCTCGCGCCTGCGCCGGGCATGCGCGTGGCGGATCTGTGCGCGGCGCCGGGCGGCAAGACCGCCCAGCTCGCCGCCGCCGGCGCCCAGGTCGTCGCGCTCGATCGCTCGGCCGAACGCCTGCGCCGCCTGACCGCCAATTTCGCGCGCCTGCGCCTGCAGGTCGACATCGCCGTCGGCGACGCGCTCGCATTCGAGGCCGCGCCGTTCGACGCCATCCTGCTCGACGCGCCCTGCAGCGCCACGGGCACGATCCGCCGTCATCCCGACGTCGCCTGGTCCAAGCGCGCCAGCGACGTGGCGGCGCTCGCCGTCGTGCAGGCGAAAATGCTCGACCGCGCCTGCGCGCTGCTCAAGCCCGGCGGCCGGCTCGTCTATTGCACCTGTTCGCTGGAGCCCGAAGAGGGCCCCGCGCAGATCGCCGCGCTGCTGCGGCGCAATCCCGACATGGCGCGCGCGCCGGTCGGCGCCGCCGAGATCGGCGGGCTCGCCGAATGCCTGACGGAAGAGGGCGACGTGCGGACTCTGCCGACCGCCCTGCCGAACGAGGAGTCGCGGCTGGCCGGTCTCGACGGCTTCTTCATCGCGCGGCTGGAGCGCCGCGCGTAAGCGTTAACTTTCGATCAACCCTTTGTGGTTACCGCGGTCAAGGCGCGCCAGCGCATCTGGCGGCCCCGCGAATCAGGAGGCCGACGACTTGACGCGACTTTCCGTCGCCGAACGCATTGCGATCGCCGGCCATGCCCTGCGCCATGGCGCGCGCGGCGCGTTGCGCGCGTCCGCCTCGCCCTTGTTCCTTCTGTCGCGCTTGCGGTGTCCGCCGCCCAAACGCCTCGTCATCGCCCCGCAGGACATCCGCACCAGCGATCCGACGGTGGCCGACGACATCTACGCCGGCTATTTCGCATTCGCCTCGCGCATCGTCGACGCGCGCGAGCAATCGCCTTTCGTGCTCGTGGGCCCGAGCGCGGAATGGGAGACGGCCTTGATGGGATTCGGCTGGCTGCGCCATTTGCGCGCCGCCGAAACGAGCCTCGCCCGCGAGAACGCGCGCGCGCTCGTGGGCGAATGGATGAGCCTGCATGGCGCGCCGACGGAGTCCATCGCCTGGGCGCCGCAGGTCGTCTCGCGCCGGCTCATGTCCTGGGTGAGCCAGTCGCCGCTTCTGCTCGAAGGCGCGGATGCGGATTTCTACGCGCGCTTCCTCAAATCCATCGGGTGCCATGTCGCCTTTCTGGCGGCGCAGATGCGCTTCGCGCTGCGCGGCGAGGCGCGTTTGTTCGCCGCCGTCGCGCTCGTGGAGGCGACGCTCTGTTCGGACGGTTACGCGCGCATGCTGCGCCGCGCGGGCAAATGGCTGGGCGAAGAGCTTGATCGGCAGGTGCTGATCGACGGCGGGCATGTCTCGCGCAATCCGCAGGTCGTGATGGACCTGTTGTTCGATCTCCTGCCGCTGCGGCAGGCTTTCGCCGCGCGCAACGCGCCGCCGCCTCCGCAGCTCATCGGCGCCATCGACCGGCTCTTGCCGATGCTGCGCCTGTTTCGCCATTCCGATTCCTCGCTCGCCTTGTTCAACGGCATGGGCGTGACGGCGCCCGACATGCTCGCCACGCTGCTGGCCTATGACGACGCGCTGGCGCAGCCCATCCTCAACGCGCCGCGCTCGGGCTATCAGCGCGTGGAGACCGCCGACGCGGTGCTCCTCTTCGACGCGGGCGGGCCGCCGCCGCCCGATTATTCGCAGCGCGCCCATGCGGGCGCCTTGTCCCTGGAATTGTCGCTCGACAATCGCCGGCTCGTAGGCAATTGCGGCGCGCCCATCCATCAGCGCGGCCCGTTGCGCGAGGCCGCGCGCATGACCGCGGCCCATTCGACGCTGGAGCTGGGCGAGGAATCCTCCGCGCGCCTCGCCCACGAGATCGGCCTGGGCGAATGGGCGGGCGGGCGCGTGTTCATCGGGCCCAGGGTCAGCGGGGTCGCGCGCCGCGAGGGACCGGACGCCTGCGTGCTGGAGGCCCGCCACGACGGCTATGTCTCCCGTTTCGGCCTCGTGCATGCGCGCACGCTCACGCTGGCGACGGGCGGGGGACGGCTGGAGGGCGTGGACCTGCTGGAGCCCGCGGGCGGGCGCAAGCCGCGCCAAGGCCTAGCTTACGCCATCCGCTTTCATCTGCATCCCTCCGTCAAGGCGGCGCGCGTGGAGCGCGAGCATGGCGTGATGCTCGTCCTGCCCGGCGGCCAGCCCTGGCTGTTCCACGCCGCAGGGCGCGAAGTGGAGCTGGAGGACGGCGCCTTTTTCGCCTCCGCCGACGGGTCGCGCGTGGCGCAGCAGATCGTGATCCGCGGCCTTGCGGCCGAGGAGCCGGAGACCCGCTGGGTTTTCCTGCGCGGCGGCTAGGCGCTTCGCCTTCCCCCGCGGCGGCCTGCATGGTAATCGCCGGCAGCTTCTCCGCTCGCCAGAGCCATGTTTCAGGGCCCCTCATGTCCAGCGATCTTCGCCCCGTCACCCGCGCGCTTCTCTCCGTGTCCGACAAGACCGGGCTCGTCGATTTCGCCCGCGCGCTCGCCGGGCGCGGGGTGGAGCTGGTCTCCACGGGCGGCACGCGCAAGGCCATCGCCGAGGCCGGCGTGCCGGTGAAGGACGTCTCGGAGCTGACGGGCTTTCCCGAGATGATGGACGGGCGGGTGAAGACGCTGCATCCCAAAGTGCATGGCGGCCTGCTCGCGATCCGCGACAACGCCGAACACGCCGCCGCCATGGCCGCCCATGGCATCGCGCCCATCGATCTTCTGGTGGTGAATCTCTATCCCTTCGAGGCGACGACGGCCAAGGGCGCCGATTACGACGAATGCGTCGAGAACATCGACATCGGCGGGCCCGCGATGATCCGCGCCGCCGCGAAGAACCATGGCGACGTCGCCGTCGTCGTGGACGTGTCCGATTACGCGCTCGTCCTCGACGCCATGGCCGCGCAAGGCGGCGCGCTGGATCTCGCCTTGCGCAAGCGGCTTGCGCAAAAGGCCTATGCGCGCACCGCCGCCTATGACGCGGCGATCTCCAATTGGTTCGCGAACGCCATCGGCGAGACCGCGCCCGCCTATCGCGCCATCGGCGGCGCGCTGGCCGAGACGATGCGCTATGGCGAAAACCCGCATCAGAGCGCGGGCTTCTACCGCACGCCCGAACAGCGCTTCGGCGTGGCGACCGCGCGCCAATTGCAGGGCAAGGCGCTCTCCTACAACAATGTGAACGACACGGACGCGGCTTTCGAATGCGTGGCGGAATTCGATTCCGCGCGCGCCGCCGCCGTCGCCATCATCAAACACGCCAATCCCTGCGGCGTGGCCGAGGGCGCGACGCTGCGCGAGGCCTATGAACGCGCCTTGCGCTGCGATCCCGTGTCGGCCTTCGGCGGCATCGTGGCGCTGAACCGCAAGCTCGACGCCGAATCCGCGCGCGAGATCGTGAAGATCTTCACCGAAGTCATCATCGCGCCCGACGCCGACGAGGAGGCCGCAGCCATCGTCGCCGCCAAGAAGAACCTGCGCCTGCTCGTCACCGGCGGCCTGCCCGATCCGCG
>CAIXDD010000201.1 GCA_903918155.1 uncultured Hyphomicrobiales bacterium | reverse complement strand
CCGGCGAGCCGCGCCCGGCGACCGTCCGCGAAGGCGACCTCGAGCCGCTCGCTCACCTGCGTCGCCGCGACCGGCTCCCCCCGCCCGAGGCGGCAGGGATCGGCGCGCGCAGGCGCCGCGCAAAAGACGAGGCTTGCCGCAAGACTTGCCGCAAGATTCGCCGCGAGGTGCGCCGCAAGACGCATCCCGGCGCGGGCCGCGCCTGCGGGGCCCCTCGCCTTTTCATTCGGGCGCGTTGTGCTAAACAAGCCGCGCTCCAGCGATGGCGTCGGTCCCGTAGCTCAGCAGGATAGAGCAGCGGTTTCCTAAACCGAAGGTCACAGGTTCGACTCCTGTCGGGACCGCCAGCGCCCAGCGCAAGGACGACGCCGCGCGATGATTCACGATGACGACACGCAGCCCGCAAGCGCCAGCGCGAATCCCGCGCGCAAGACGCTCGCGCAATCGCCCGTTCAGACCCCCGCGCCGTCGCGAACGCCGTCGCCCTGCGTGAAAATCTGCACGCTCGATCCTGCGGGCGCCTTCTGCCTCGGCTGCGGACGCACGCCCGCGGAAATCTTTCAGGCCGGCGCCCATCTGGACCGCGGCGCGCGCTGACATTCCAGCAGACCGGCGCCTGCGCCGCAAGCCCAAGCTCACGCAGCGCGCGTGATCGTCCCTGCTTGTCCCTGACTGCCCCCGTCGCTATCGTGCCCGGCGAAAACAGACGGGAGGACGGCCGGCGCATGGCTCATGAAAACGACGCCGAACGCATGAAGGACGGCGCGCCGGCGCAACCGGCCTGCCTTGTGGGCGGACTCGGCATGGATCGCCCCTTCCACATCCGCCGTCTCGGCCATTTCGGCATGGATGTGGAGGATGTGGAGCTGAGCCGCGAATTCTACGCGCGCAATTTCGGCTTCCGCGTCGCCGACCCGATCGATTTCGGCCCGCGCCTGCCGGCGGAGGAACGCGCGGATTTCCCCCAGACCACCGGCTATTTCATGCGCCATGGCGCCGATCACCATTCCTTCGTGATCTTTCCGCGCAAGCTGCGCATGCGCCTCCTGCCCCATTACAACAAGCGCACCACGATCAACCAGATCACCTGGCAGGTGGGCTCCCTGCGCGAAGTGGCGGAGGGCTTTCGCTGGCTGGACGCGCGCGGCGTGAAAATCGCGCGGTCGGGCCGCGACAATCCCGGCTCCAATTGGCACGCCTATCCGCTCGATCCCGACGGGCACACCAACGAGATTTACTACGGCATCGAACAGATCGGCTGGGACGGGTTCAGCAAGCCGGCGGGCATGCATCGGCGCGACTACCACACGACCCCCGCCCTGCCGCATCGTTCCGAATATGCGGAAGTGATGGAAGGGCTCGCCCATGACGTCGACGTGACGTCGGGAACCCGCGGCGAGGAGCCGCTGGAGGAAGTCCATGACGTGAGCGGCGTCCTGCTCGGCCGGCCCTTCAAGGTGACGAAGATCGGCCCGGTGCGCATTTTCGTGGAGGACGTGGCGCGATCCGTCGATTTCTATACGCGCGTCATGGGCCTGCGCCTGACCGAGGAGATCGTCTGGAACGGCCATCGCTGCGCCTTCCTGCGCGCCAATGTCGAACATCATTCGCTGGCGCTCTATCCGCTGGCGCTGCGCGCGCAGCTCGGCCTGAGCCCCGACACGACCTTGTTCTCCATCGGCGTGCAGGTGGCCGATTACCAGCAATTGAAGGACGCGCTTGTCTTTCTTTCGGGACGCAACACGCAGATCCGCAAACTGCCGCCGGAACTGTTCCCCGGCGTCGACTACACGGCCTTCGCCGTCGATCCCGACGGGCGGCTCGTGCAGCTTTATTATTACATGGAGACGATCGGCTGGGACGGACGCCCGCGCCCGCCCGAGCTGCGGCCAAGAATCGACAATGACGACTGGCCCGCGTATGTCCCCGCCCAGAGCGACGCCTTCTGCGGCGAGACCTTCATGGGCCCGTGGAGCTGACCACGACCCAAACGACAGGCTTCAGCGAACATCCATCCCAAACCCAGCAAGGAAGACCCCGGCATGAAATTCCTCACCTATAAGGACGGCGCGACCCTGCGCGTGGGCGCTCTCGACGACACGCGCGGCGTGCTCGATCTCGTGAAGGCCGCCAAGACGCTGCTCGGCAAGGATCTGCCCGCCAGCCTGCGCGCCATCATCGAGGGCGGCGACGAGGCGCTGGCGCTCGCGCGCGAGGCGCTGAAGGCTGCGCAGGGCAAGCCCGACGGCCTGTTCATCGCCGCCGACAAGGTGAAAGTGGCGACGCCGCTGCCCGACGCGCGCAAGAACGTGTTTTGCGTGGGCCGCAATTACAAGGCGCATATCGAGGAGATGGCCGCTTCCTTCGGCCGCGCGGTCGATTATCCCAAGGCGCCGGAATTTTTCTCCAAGCCCCCCACCACGATCGTCGGCCATGAAGACGGCGTGGAGCGTCACGCCGAACATACCGAGAAGCTCGATTACGAAGTCGAGCTCGCCGTCGTCGTCGGCAAGAAGGGCCGCAACATCAAGGAAGGCGATTACGAGGCCTATGTGTTCGGCTATACGGTGGTCAACGACGTCACCGCCCGCGACGCGCAGCGCCTGCACGGCCAGTTCTTCAAGGGCAAGAGCTTCGACACGTTCTGCCCGATCGGCCCCTATGTCGTCACCAAGGACGAGTTCGGCCAGCCCGGCGGCCATCGCCTCACGCTGACCGTGAACGGCAAGATCCGTCAGGATTCGAACACGTCGGACCTTTATTTCGGCGTGCCGAAAATCATCGAAAGCCTGTCGGCGGCGCTCACCCTGGAGCCCGGCGACGTCATCGCCACCGGCACGCCCTCGGGCGTGGCCGCCGGCATGAAGGAGCCGCTCTGGCTGCAGAAGGGCGACGTCGTCGAAGCCTATGTGGAAGGCGTCGGCGTCCTGCGCAACACGATCGTCTGATCGCGCAAGCAAGCAGGCGCGCAAACAAGCGCGCAAGCAAGCAAGCGCAAGCAAGCAGACAAGCAAGCCCGTCCCGCCCGCGCGGGGCGGGCTTCGTTTTGGCGCCTCAGCCCTCGAAGGTCAGGCGCAGGACGGAGGCGGCGCTCCAGGAGAGCGAGGCGAAGTACCGCGCCTTCTTCGAGCAAGGGCTCGTGGGGATG
>CAIXDD010000200.1 GCA_903918155.1 uncultured Hyphomicrobiales bacterium | reverse complement strand
CGGCGATGCGCCAGCCAAGCGCCGGGTCGCGCGGATCGGGATAGATGCGCCCCTGCGCCGCCGCCGGCGGCTCGCGGCCCCAGATCGCCAGCGCCATGAGGCTCGCCGACACATCCGCGATCTCGACGCGCGCGCGCAGGCGATAGAGCGCGAGCCTTTTGGCCAGCGCGCCCGCCATGTCGGCGGCGCAGTCCAGCAGCAGCCCGTCGCCGTCGGGAATCACGAAGGCGTCGAACAGGATTTTGCCCTGCGGGGAGAGCAGGGCGGCGAAACGCGCCTCCTGAGGGCCCAGCGTCTCCACGTCATTGGTGAGCAGGCCCTGCAGCCAAGCTCGCGCATCCGGCCCGCACACCCGCAGAAAGCCGCGCGAACCCAAAATCGCGGTTCCCTGATTCATGTCGCAAGCCCCTCGTCGCTTCACTGGCCAATGCGCGCCGCCGCTCCAAGTCTTGTCCGGCCGCACGCCTACAGGTAAGCCGACGGCGGCCGCATGCAAGCGCCATGGCTCAGGAGACGCCGCGATGACCCAGACCTTCGACCTCATCCTCGCCGGCGGAGCCCTCGTCAATCAGGACGGGGAGGGCGTGCGCGACGTCGGCGTGAAGGACGGGACGATCGTCGCCATCGGCGACCTGTCGCGCGCCAGCGCGGGCGAGCGGGTGGATTGTCGCGGCCTGCATGTCCTGCCGGGCGTGATCGACAGCCAGGTCCATTTCCGCGAGCCCGGCCTCACCCATAAGGAGGATCTGGAATCGGGCTCGCGCGCCGCCGTGCTGGGCGGCGTGACGGCGGTGTTCGAAATGCCCAACACCAATCCGCTCACCACCACGCCGGAGACCTTGGCGGAGAAGGTGCGGCTGGGCCGTCACCGCATGCATTGCGATTTCGCCTTCTGGGTCGGCGGCACGCATGACAATGCGAAGGACATTCCCGAGCTTGAACGCCTGCCGGGCGCAGCCGGCATCAAAGTGTTCATGGGCTCGTCCACGGGCTCGCTTCTGGTGGAGGACGATCCGGGCGTGGCTTCGGTGCTGGAGCGCACGCGCCGGCGCGCGGCCTTCCATGCGGAGGACGAATATCGCCTCAACGAGCGCAAGCCGCTGCGCGTGAAGGGCGACCCCAATTCGCACATCGTCTGGCGCGACGTGACGACCGCGCTGCAATGCACGCAGCGCCTCGTGCGCATCGCGCGCGAGAAGGGCGCGGCGATCCATGTGCTGCATATCTCCACGCAGGAGGAGATCGACTTCCTCGCCGCGCATAAGGATGTGGCGACGGCGGAGGCCACGCCGCATCATCTCACGCTCGACGCCAGCCTCTACGATACGCTGGGCACGAAGCTGCAAATGAATCCGCCCGTGCGCGAGGCGCGCCATCGCGACGGCATCTGGCGCGGGCTCGCGCAAGGAATCGTCGACGTGCTGGGCTCGGACCACGCGCCGCATACGCTGGAGGAGAAGGCCAAACCCTATCCGGACTCGCCCTCGGGCATGACGGGCGTGCAGACGCTCGTTCCCGTGATGCTCGATCATGTGAACGCGGGGCGCCTCTCGCTCGCCCGTTTCGTCGATCTCACAAGCGCCGGCCCCGCGCGCATTTTCCAGATCGCGCGCAAGGGCCGCGTCGCGGTCGGCTATGACGCCGATTTCACGATCGTCGATCTCAAGCGCGTGGAGACGATCCGCGATTCATGGATCGCCTCGCGCTGCGGCTGGACGCCTTACGACGGCAAGCAGGTGACGGGCTGGCCCGTGGGAACCATCCTGCGCGGGCGTCGCGTGATGTGGGACGGCGAACTCGTCACGCCCGCGACCGGCGAGGCCGTGCGCTTCGTGCAGGCTCTGCGCTGAAGGCTCTGCGCTGAAGGCTCTGCGCTGAAGGCTTTACGCGAAGGGCTCGGGCTTCAGGACTCGGCGTTCAGGTCTCGGCGTTCAGGATTCGGCGTTCACGGCGCGTCAATGCACGCTGCCGAAGGAGAATTCGCCGTTGCGGATGCGTTCGGGCAATTCGCCCACGAAACGCGCGGTCGTCTCCTCGCCCCAGGCGCCCACCAGCTCCTGCAGCGCGGCGTCGAGCGCCACATGCGCAAGGCTGGAGGGATCGACGCCCGCAAGCATCGCCTCGGTGAAGGCTTCGATCACATAAGTGAGGGCCGCGCGGCGATCTTCGGCCGCCGTGAATTCAGGATGCAGGGGCGTCGTCATGCGCCCAACCTAGTCAATGCCCGCGCGGCGCGCGACGCCGGCGTGAAGAAAGGGTTAATCGCGCTCAGCCCGAATATCGGCTGGCGACGTCGCGCGCGATGCGCCCGCCTTCCTCAAGGAAACGCCGCAGCGCGAGCCGTCCGTTGGGCGTGCAGGCGCGGTGGCTCGCCTCATAGCCGCGGTAGCCGCGATTATAGGCGCCCGCCAGCCGGTCGCGCCGCGCGGGCGTCGCCCCTTCCGCCTCGATGAGCGCGGCCATGCGCGCGCGCCATTCGCCGCCGTCGCGCTCGGGCGACGGCTCGCCGCAGACCTGCGTCAGCCAGGCGAGCGCGCCGAGGATTTCGGCCAGCCGCAGCAGTGGCCGCTCATAGGGCGCGATCGTCTCCAGCGGCTGCGGCGCAGGCGTTTGGGGGGCGGATGTTTGGGGCGCGTTCGGCGGGCGCGTCTGCCCCTGCGTCCGCCCCTGCGCCGCGACGACGAGGAGTCCGGCGGCCAGAGCCGCCGCGCGGGCGAGGGCCCGGGGCCGGCTCATGCAGGGGCGTCCGCAGACGAGTCCGCAGACGATTCCCCATGCGACTTCCCATGCGACTTCCCATGCGACTTGCCATGCGCCTCCCCCGCCAGCCGCCAGGCGCTCGCGAGCAGGTCCGGCAGGCCGGGCGTCAGCGGCAGGGCGGCGGCTTGCGCCGCATCGGCCCAGACCAGCCGGCCCAGCTCCTCGCCGGGCTCTCCCTCTCCGGCGAGCCAGCGGGCCACGAAGGACGCGATCACGTAATGGCGCAGCACCCGGCCCGCGCCATCGTGGTTGATCACCTCGCGCCAGCCGTTGAAGGCGAGGATCTCGCCGCGCACGCCGGTCTCCTCGGCCAGTTCCCGCAGCGCGGCCGCCTCCAGCGTCTCGCCCGTCTCCACCAGCCCGCCGGGCAGGCTGAAGATCTGGTCGAAGGGCGGCTGGCGGCGCGCGCCCAATAGCACGCGCCCGTCGCGAAACACGGCGGCGCTGGCGCAGAGAATGGGGCGGGCGGGGTAGTCGCGGCTCTCGGGAGCGGTTCGGGTCATGTCGTCAGGCTAGCAGAAGCCCCTGCGGACGGGGAAGGCGGCGAATTTTTACGCCTCCCTCGCCGTCGCCTTGACTTGGATCAAGGAAACTTGATTTGCCCTTCGTCACTATGTATCTATTGAGAATGGATCGCAACAAGGGCGAGCCCGGCGGTCGATAAGGCCTGAGACAGGCCCCGGAGGCGAAAATGACGCGTGCAGTTCAACCCGTAGTCGATGCCGGCGCCGATCTGAGCCGGGGGCCGGGGGGCTGCGCGTTCCGCACTGTCCGCGAGCGGCTTTCCCTCTCGGGCCTGCGTCCCACCCGCCAGCGCATGGCCTTGGGCTGGCTCTTGTTCGGAAAGGGCGACCGCCACGTCACGGCGGAAACCCTGTTCGAGGAGGCCAAGGGCGGATCGACCCATCTCTCGCTCGCCACGGTCTACAACACGCTGCGCCAGTTTTCGGAAGCCGGCCTGCTGCGCGAGATCGCCGTCTACGGCTCGCGCATCTGGTACGACACCAACACCGGCCCGCATTTCCATTTCTACGTCGAGGACCGCGACCAATTGCTCGACATTCCCGACGAGATGGTCGCGGTGCTGAAAATGCCCGACGCGCCGGACGGGATGAAAATCCTCGGCGCCGACGTCATCGTGCGCGTGCGCGCGCAGGCCTGAGCCCGCGCGGATCAGGGAAACAGCCGCAGCTTCGTCCACTCGCCCTCCGGGCTCTCCCGGCGGAAGACGATCCGGTCGTGCAGGCGGAACGGCCGGTCGTGCCAGAACTCCATCTCCACCGGGCGAATGCGATAGCCGATCCAATGGGGCGGGCGGGGCACGTCGCCCACGGGATATTTCAGCGCCGCAGCCGCGATCGCCTTTTCGAAGGCGAAGCGCGAGTCGAGCGGGCGCGATTGCGCGCTCGCCCAGGCGCCGATCCGCGCGTCGCGGGGGCGCGAGGCGAAATAGGCGTCCGATTCCTCGGGCGTCACTTCCTCCACCGGGCCGCGCACGCGCACCTGCCGGCGCAGCGATTTCCAATGGAAATTGCCCGCCGCCCGCCAGCTCGCGTCCAGCTCCCGACCCTTCGCGCTCTGCCTGTTGGTGTAGAAAACGAAGCCGCGGCGATCGAAATCCTTCATCAGGACCATGCGCAGATTGGGCGCGCCCGCAGGGTCCACGGTGGCGAGCGCCATGGCGGACGGATCGTTCGGCTCCTTGGCTTTCGCCTCCGCGAACCAGTCGGCGAACAGGGCGAAAGGTTCCGCGGCGTCGGTGAAGTCACCATGAATTAACTCATTCAATGTTCTTATCCCATCCTTCGGAAACCGCGGATCTGATCGTGCCGGCGCCAAGCCAAACCACAGGAGCGAATATAGGGCGAGCGAAGCGCGCTGTCGCGCTCGCCGCGCGCCTGTGCCTGCTCGCAGCCGGCCTGCCGCTCGCCGGCTGCGCGACCGCCATTCCGCTCGCCTCCTTCATGGGCTCCTCGGCGGACGTGACGGGCTCCATTCCCCCGCCTTCGGCCAAGCTCTCGCCCTATCTCGACGCCGAAGACTGGCGCCGCGCCAAGGGCGCCATGGGCCTGGCGCTCGATCCTCAGGGCAATGGGGCGCCCGTGTCTTGGGACAACGCCA
The DNA here is from genome assembly GCA_903918155.1 of uncultured Hyphomicrobiales bacterium. Taxonomy (GTDB): domain Bacteria; phylum Pseudomonadota; class Alphaproteobacteria; order Rhizobiales; family Beijerinckiaceae; genus Terripilifer. The sequence goes on along the minus strand of CAIXDD010000200.1, from coordinate 695 downwards.
AATCCGGCGCGCGCGGCTCCTTCACGCCCGTGGGCGAGGCGCGGCCGGTGGACGACAAGATCTGCCGCGCCTTTCTGGCCGACGTCGGCGGCGCCGCGCCCGCCCGCGCGCTGCAGGGCACCGCCTGCCGCGACAAATCCGGCGACTGGACGCTGGGCGACGTGAAGCCCTGGACGGCGCCGCGCGCCGGCTGAGCCATTAAGCTCAAGCATGGGTTCCCAAGCCCGCTGACGGCGCGCCTGCCGGCGCCCCGCCGCGCCTTGCGCGCGAATTCGATTGCAACGGGCCGCAAGCCTCCCCAAATGTGAAACGAAGACATTTGCGGCCGGGCCATACCGGGCGGCCGCGCGACTGGGCTTATGGACTCATGCGCGATCCCTACACCGTGCTTGGCGTGCCGAAGGCGGCCTCGCCCGAGGACGTCAAGAAAGCCTATCGGCGCCTCGCCAAGAAATTGCATCCCGACCAGAACGCCTCGGACCCGAAGGCGAAGGAGAAATTCGCCGAACTCAACGGCGCCTATGAGATTTTGGGCGATTCCGACAAGCGGGCGAAATTCGATCGCGGCGAGATCGACGCCGAGGGCAAGCCGCGCCATCCCGGCTTCGAAGGGTTTCGCAACGCGGGCCGCGGCGCAGGCGCCGGCGGCGGGCAGGGCGGCTGGCGCAATTTCGAATTCGATATGGGCGGCATGG
>CAIXDD010000199.1 GCA_903918155.1 uncultured Hyphomicrobiales bacterium | reverse complement strand
GAGGCCGTGACGGAGCCGGTCGTAGCCGATCAGGGGCTGCGCCTCGTAACGCGCGTAATTCACCGCCGTCTGCACCATGCCCCAATTCGCCGCCGCCGCCACGTCGAGCCTGCGGACGTTGAACGTCTCGGAATCGAAGCGCGATTTCGCGACGAAATTGAAATTCGCATTGGGCGAAAATTGCATGCGCGCCACATAATCCGACTGCCGCTTGTCGAGGCCCGACCCGAGGCCGACATTGGCCGCATCTGGGCTCGCATAGGCGTTTTCGCCGGCCAGATGGTAGGATTGGCCGAACATCAGGGCGCCGAAGCCGCCGGAATTCAGACGCGCGCTATATTGCACGCCGTAATTCGCGCGGGCGCCGCCTTCGAAACGGTCATAGCCTGAATATTTCGACCAGGAGAACAGGCTGGAATCGTCGAAGACGAGGCTTTGCGCGTCTTCGTTGATGAGGGTCGGCTTGCGGTTGGTGTTGGGCCGCGCCATCACCTGCGCGATCGGCTCGAGAATATGCACCGCCCCCGCGGAACGCGCGAAGAGGGGATAGCGATATTCCACGCCCACGCCCGGAGTGGCCTGGCCGAGGAAGCTTTGGTCGCTCGCCCCGAAGAAATTCGCCTGATAGGCGTTGCTGATCGTGCAATTGGGATCGCCGCAGACCGGATTGTTCCAGGTGAGCGAATTCGAGCGGTTGAGGTTCAACCACGAGCCGTTCACATGCGCGAAAGTGAAGGGCGTCCAGGTCTGGCCGAGGCCGTCCACGAATTGCCGCTTCCATGAGGCGGTGAAGGTCGCCCGCGTGTAATCGCCGGCCATGCCGCGCAACAGGCAGGACGCGCGGTCATATTGCTGGCAGATGTCGAAAATGCCGTAGGCGCTGTCGAGCTTGCGTCCGCCGATGGCTTCGAACGAGACCAGCTCGCGCGAGATATGCGCGAAATTCAGGTCGATCTCGACCTGACCGCCGATCCCGCGGGCGGGATCGAGCTTCGTGACCTTGTTGTAGTCGAGCACCGGCGCGACGATGGGCTGCTGCTCCTGAATGTCGGACGAGGAGAGGCCCTGGAAGCGATATCCGCGCAGATCGAAATAGCTGCCCTCGCCCTTGCCGGTGAGATAGACGGTCGAGGTGGCTTCCTTCAGGAAGTTGCTCGCCAGCGCGTCGGGGCGCAGTTTGTAATGCTGGAGGAACCAGCGGTCGCTCAGCACCGAGACGTTCCAGCCCGCCTCCCATTTGTCGCTGATGAGATAGCGGCCGCGGGTCTGCACCGAGCCGCGGAACGACCGGTCGCCCGGTCCGAAGGGGCGCGCGGAGAAGGCGCTGGGGTCTTGCTGGAAGATGCCGGACGCGCGCACGTCATAGGCGCCGTTGACCAGTTTGTGGCGCCATTCCACCGTTCCCAGCACGCCCTGGCGCGACAGGAAGGTCGGCGTGATCGTGAGATCGTAATGGGGCGACAGCGCCCAATAGAGCGGGGTCGACACGCCCACGCCGAGGGTTTTCTTCGCCACATATTGGGGAGCCAGCAGGCCGGACTTGTGGCGCACGCTGGGATCGGGTGTGGAGAAGAACGGCAGCCATGCGATGGGCATGCCGAACAATTCGAGCGTGGCGTCTTCGTAATAGATCGTCTGCTCGGCGTTTTGATGAATGATGCGCCTGGCCTTCACGCGCCAGAGCGGCGGGCGCTCCGGATCGTCCTTGCAGGCCTCGCAGGCCGTGTAGCTGCCGCCGGTGAAGACGGTGGTCTCCCCGTCGACGCGCTCGGCGCGCGCGGCGCCGAAATAGGTCTTGTCGACGCTTTCCAGACGCAGGCTGTCGATGAAGCCGTCGCGGAAATCGTCGGTGAGTTCGAGCTTCTCGGCATAGGTGATCGAGCCGTCCCGCTCGGTCAGCTTCACGCGGCCGACGGCGTTCACGCGCTTGGTGCGCTGGTCGTAGACCACGCGGTCGGCCTGAAGCGCGCGGCCCTGATAATAGAGCTGCGCGCCGCCGCGGGCGGTGATGGATTGATCGTCGCGGTTGTAGACGATCTCGTCGGCGTCCACGAGGAGGCGCTCGATCCCCTGGCTGGGCGGAGCGGCGGAGCGCTTCAGCCGGTCGCCGATGGTCTGGGCCATGGCGGGCGAGGGGGCGAGCAGGGGCGAGAAGACCGCTGCGGCGGCCGCCAGCACGAAGGCGGCGGCGGAGGCGAGCGCAAGGCCCGCGCGGGCGCGCGGGCGCATGGCGCGGCTCAGGGCGTTGCGCGCGGCGCGACGCCTCTCAGCGATGGGGGCGGCGAAACGCCCCATTCAACCGTCCTCCTGATGCAACAAGACGAGTGCGCCCAACATGCCGCCGACGATCGCAGGGCCCCATGCCGCGACCGGCGCGCTCAGAATCCCGGCTCCGCCCAAGTCTCCCGCCAGCTTCGTCGCAACATAAAGCACGAAGCCGGCCGCCACGCCACCCGAAACGGTCCGTCCGACCCCCCCGAAACGAAAGAACCTTAAGGAAACGACAGCGGCGATCAGCACCATGGCGAGCAAAAGCAGAGGTCTAGAAAGAAGCACCTGATATCGTAAACGGTATCCGTTAGCGTCCAGCCCCGCCGCCTCCGTGCGCCGCGCGACCTCCGGCAGCTCCCAGAAGGAGACGGAGGCGGGCGCCGTGAAGGTCTGGCTCACCTGCTCAAGGCTGAGGTTGGTCGCAAGAAAATAGGTGTCCGAATTGTGCGGCTCCTCCCCCGGCGCGGCGATGCGGGCCTCCTCCAGCACCCAGACGCCCGGCTCAAGCCGCGCGCGGGCGGCCTCCACCCGCTCCATGAACCGGCCGTCCGGCTCGTAGACGAAGGCCGTCACCCCGGACAGGACCACGCCGGCGTCGCTGGAGCGCTCCGCCCGCAGGATCGATTGCCCGTCCACGCTGCGCTGGCGCAGCCAGAGGCTCGTGTCCTCCCGCGCGCGGCTGGACTTGCCGAACACGCTCGTCTCGATGCGGTCGGCCTTCTGCTTGAGCGCAGCCGACGCCGGATTGTAGAGCGTCGTCGCCAGGGCTCCGAGCACGAGCACGATGGCGACGGGCGGCGTAAGGAACTGCCAAACCGATACGCCGGCCGAGCGGATGACGACAAGCTCCAGCCGGCGCGACAGGTTCACGAAGGCGAACATGGCGCCGCCCAGAACCGCGAAAGGCAGCACTTGTTCGGCGATGGCCGGCGTGCGCAGCAGCGACAGATAGGCGAGCAGTCCCGCGCCCGCCCCCGGCGTGTCGCTGGCGCGGCGCAGGAGTTCGACGAAATCGCCGATGAAGATGATGAGGAACAGCACGCCGAACACGCCGGCGATGGTGCGCAGGAAGCGCGCGGACAAATAGCTGCCAAGCGTCGAGAACAGGATCATGCCGCCGCGACCTTGCCCGTTGCGGGCCGCTTGCGCCCGCGCGCGCCCAGCGCGCGCCAGCCTGCGGCGAGGGCGGCGCCGAGCGGCAATCCATAGACCAGGACCAGCGCGCCGCCATGGCGCGCCGCCAGTCCCGAGACCGCGAATCCCGCGATGCGCAGCGCCAGAACGACCGCGATGGCCGCCGCGATGGCCGCCCCGCGCCCCTGGCGCGTCGTGCGCGGCTGCACGAGCGCGGCGAAGGCGATCAGGCCGAAGGCCAGCACGTAAAGCGGGCTTGCGAGGCGATCGTGCAGCTCCGCGCGCATGCGCCCCGTCAGGCTTGTTTCGCCGCCCCCGCCTGCGGCCATGCTCCACAATTCGCCGGTGGCGCGTTCGCGCGGCTTGAGCGCGCCGGCCTCCGCCGCGCCCGCGAATTGCGCAAGATCGAGCGCGTAACGCTCGAAGGCGACGATGGCGGGGTCGCGGTCGCCGCGCGCCTGCCGCTGCACATAGCCCTTCTCGAGAACGAGGAAATTATTGTCCCCCTGTTCCACGGTCATGCCGGTTTCGGCGATATAGGTGTTGATGCGCTCAGGGTCGCGCCGGTCCTGAATGAAAATGCCGCGCAGGCCGCCCACGCTGTCGCGCTCGCGGTAATGAAAGACGAAGCCCTGATCGAGCGTGACGAACTGGCCTTCGCGCACCACGAAGGTGAGGAAATCCGCCCGCACGCGGCTCAGCACGTCGCGCATTTCGAGAAAGCTCGCCGGCATGGCCCAGATCGACATGGCCGCCACAAGCGCCGTCGCGAGCCCCGCTAGCGCAAGGAAGGGACGCGCAAGACGATCCGGCGACAGGCCGGCCGCGCTCATGACGACCAGCTCGCTGTCGCCGTTTAGCTTGTTGAGCGTGTGCAGGATCGCCGCGAACAGCGCGATGGGCGCGATGATCGTGACGAGCGAGGGAATCGTGAGCCCGGTGACCCGCAGGAACAGGAGCAGCGTCTGCCCCTTGCCCGTCATCAGATCGACCTCGCGCAGCGCCTGCGAAACCCAGACCACGGCCGTCAGGACGATCAGGCTGGCCGCGAAGGCGGCGAACCCGATGCGGAAAATGTAACGGTCCAAGATCGACATGCGCGCGCCCGGTCGCGCCCCGGGGCGCTTCTCGTCCTTATAGGCCAGCTCGAGATCGGATGCGACCGCCATCAGACGCGAGCCTGTCCTCAGGGACCGCCCTGTCTTAAAGGAATTGGAG
>CAIXDD010000198.1 GCA_903918155.1 uncultured Hyphomicrobiales bacterium | reverse complement strand
TCACGGTGAGCGGGAAGAAATCGACGCCGGGCTTGGGCGATTTCGCGGAGACGATGGTGGCGAGCACGCTGGTCTCGCCCCAGGTCGCATAGACGGCGCCGTCGGCCTGACGGGCCATGCGGCCGGTTTCGAGGGTGAGCTTGCGCCCGGCCCATTCAAGGGTTTCGCGATGGATCTCGAACATGTTTGTCTTCTCTCTTGGCTTTTCTCTGAGCTTTCGCAAAGCGAACGGCCATGGACAAGACGGCGAGGCGCTGCCTGGACTTGCAAGTCCCGGATCTGACGATCCTGAAGGCGACAGCGTCTGGCGATCCTGCCATGGCGGATCCGTTTGGCGGGAGCGACGGCCCCATGCCGCCGACCCTGTGCTCCCCCGCGCCCCTGGGGGCGCGGGAGATCGCGTTCGAGCTTAGCGGCGGATGCCGAGGCGCTCGATCAATTTGCGGTAACGCGCGTCGTCGCGGCTCTTCACGTAATCGAGGAGCTGACGGCGCTGCGACACCAGCTTCAAAAGGCCACGACGGGAATGATTGTCCTTCACGTGGGTCTTGAAGTGCTCGGTGAGGTTGGAGATGCGCTCGGTGAGGATCGCAACCTGGACTTCGGGCGAACCCGTGTCGCCGGGCTTGGTGGCGTATTCGTTCACAAGCGCCTTCTTGCGCTCGTCGGTGATCGACATCGGTCTGTCCTTTCGGATTTGGAGAAGGCCGCTCCGCCAGGGCGGAAGACGGCCGGGAGGCCTGCGCGCGGCCGGGCCGGGATGTCGTCCAGCGCGGTCGCAAACACAGGCTCGCCCGCCGGAATCCGACGGACGCGGCCGGAGCTTATACACGAAACCGGCGGGGAATCCAGCGCGGGCGGGCCTAAAGCTCCAGCTCGACCGCGCAGGCCACGCGGCGCGGCCAGCGCCCGGGCGCCACGAGAATCGCGTCGCCGCGCAGGACCTTGCCCGCCGACCAGGGATGGCGCCCCGCCCAGGCGCGCGCGGCCCGGCTCATGCGGCGGGCCTTGTCGGGGGTGATCGCCAGAGCGGCGGCGTCGAGCGTGTCGCGGGCCTTCACCTCGACGAAGGCCACAACGTCGCCGCGCAGGGCCACGATGTCGATTTCGCCGCCGGAGGCCTGCCACCTGCGGTCGAGAATCCGCCAGCCCGTCAATCGCAGGTGGAGCGCCGCCCAGGTCTCCGCCCGCAAGCCCAGAAGATAGGCGCGGCGGCGGCGGGCGGTCACGACCCCTCTTCCTCCCGCCCCTCTTGCTCCTGCAATTCGATGGCGCGCGCATAGACCTTGCGGCGCGGCAGGCCCGTTTGCGCGGAGACCACCGCGGCGGCGTCCTTCACGGAATGGCGGGCGAGCGCGGCGCGCAGCCTTGAGTCGAGATCCTCGCCCTCGACGGGCGCTTCGTCGGACGGCGGCGCCACGAGGAGCACGATCTCGCCCTTGGGGGTGGGCTCGGCGGCGAATAGCGCGGCGAGCGAAGGCAGCGGGCCGCGCCGCACGGTCTCGAATTTCTTGGTGAGTTCGCGGCAGACCGCCGCCTCGCGCGGCCCCAGAACGACGGCGAGGTCTTCGAGACATTCCGCCAGCCGGCGCGGGGATTCGAAGAAAACCAGCGTGCCCGGCACATGGGCGAGCGCGGCGGCGCGCTGGCGGCGCGCGGCGCCCTTCTGCGGCAGAAAACCCTCGAAGAAGAAGCGGTCCGTCGGCAGGCCCGCCACCACCAGCGCGGCCAGCACGGCCGAGGGCCCCGGCACGCCGGTGACCGGCAGGCCCTTGGCCACCGCGTCGGCGACCAGTTTGAATCCGGGGTCCGACACCAGAGGCGTGCCCGCGTCCGACACGAGCGCCAGAGCCGCGCCCGCCTCCAGCCGGGCGAGCAGATGGGGGCGCATCAAGGCGGCGTTGTGCTCGTGATAGGCCACCAGCGGCGTGGCGATGCCGTAATGGGCGAGCAGGGTTTTGGTGACGCGCGTATCCTCCGCGAGCACCGCGTCGGCGGCGGCCAATGTCGCCAGCGCGCGGAAGGAGACGTCGCCCAGATTGCCGATGGGCGTGGCCACCACATGCAGGCCGGGGGCGAGCGGCTGCGCCTCGGCGCGCAGGCCGAAAGCCGTGAAGGTGGGCGCGTCTGCGCGGGAGGTCGGGACGGGCTTCATGGGAGCAGCTTAACCCAATCCGCGGCGTTCCGTAAATCAGCATTGTCGTTCTTTAAAAAGAACATTCCGGATTTTCCCCCGGCCGGCGCGCGGCCGACCTGTTTTGCTTTTGAAACGGACGCGCCTGCGGCATAACGTGCCTGTCTTTCGAGCATGCAGGGCGAATGCGATGGGCTCCTTTCCAGAGGGCATGATGGGCGGCGAGGCGACGGCGGGGCGTCTTTCAAGGCGCGCGGCGCTCAAGCTTCTGACGCGCGGGAGCGCTTTGGCGGGCGGCGTCGCGCTCGCCGGCTGCGGGCCTTACGGAACCTTCGTGAAGCCCGACGCCGCCTCCGCCTCGGCGCCCGCCCTGACGGACGCGGCGAGCGAGGCCGGATCGACGCTGGGCTCCGGACGCACGCGCGTGGCGCTGATCGCCCCGCTCATGCAGGCGGACGGGCCAAGCCTCGTGGGCCAATCCCTGCGCAACGCCGCCGAACTGGCGTTGACCGAAGCCGGGGACGGCGCGGCGACGCTGGTGACGCTCGACGATCTTTCGACGCCCGACGGCGCGCGCGCAGCCGCCCAGCAAGCGATCGCGCAAGGCGCGCAGATCATTCTCGGCCCGCTCTACGCCAACAACGTGCGCGAAGTCGGCCGGCTCGCGCGCGCGTCCAACGTGCCGATGATCGCCTTCTCCACCGATGCGACGACGGCGGGCCCGGGCGTCTATCTTCTCTCCTTCCTTGCGGAGAGCTACGTCGACCGCATCGTTCAATTCGCGGCCTCGCGGGGCAAGAAGAGCTTCGCGGCGCTCGTGCCCGAAAGCGATTACGGCAATGTCGCCACCGCGCAATTGCAGCAGCGCGCGGCGTCCGGCGGCCTGCGCGTGATCGCCATCGAGCGCTATCGCCCCGGCGGCGCCCTTGCGGGCGCGCAGCGCATCGCCGCGCTGGGCGCGCAGGTCGATTCCCTCTTCATCCCGGAACAGGCCGATCAGATGCAGGCGGTGGCGCAGGCGCTCGCCAGCTCCGGCCTCGACGGCAAGCGCGTGCAGATTCTCGGCACCGGCTTGTGGAACGACGCGCGCGTGCTGCGCCTGCCGCAATTGCAAGGCGCCTGGTTCGCCGCGCCGGAAAACGCCGGCTTCAACGTGTTCGCGGGAAAATATCGCGCCAAATTCGGCTCCGACCCCACGCGCATCGCGACGCTGGCCTATGACGCCATGTCGCTGGCCTCCGCGCTGGGCGCGCAGAATCTCGGCTTCGCGGAAGCCACGCTCGCCAATCCTTCCGGCTTCAACGGCGCGGACGGCTTGTTCCGTTTCCGCGCGGACGGATTGAACGAGCGCGGCCTCAGCGTGCTGCAGGTGCGCGAGGGGGCGACGACGGTCGTGGGACCGGCGCCGCGCTCCTTCTCAGGCGCGTGAAGCGGCCTCAGGCCGCGCGCGACAATTTCGCCGCCTGACCGCGCAGGATCGCGGCCGCGACGAGGGCGCGCGCCTCCTCCGCGTCGCCCCAGCCGATCACCCGGACCCATTTGCCGGCTTCGAGATCCTTGTAATGCTCGAAGAAATGCTCGATCTGGCGCAAGGTGATCTCCGGCACGTCCTCCACGTCGCGCACGTTTTCGTAACGGCGCGTGAGCCTCGTCTCGGGCACGGCGAGAATCTTTTCGTCCACGCCGGCCTCGTCCTCCATTTTCAGCACGCCGATGACGCGGCAGGACATGACGGCGCCGGGCAGGATGGCGCGCGTGTTGGCGACGATCACGTCGCAAGGATCGCCGTCGCCGGACAGCGTGCCGGGGATGAATCCGTAATTCCCGGGATAGCGCATCGGCGTGTAGAGAAAGCGGTCCACGAACAGAGCGCCGGAGGCCTTGTCGAGTTCGTATTTGATCGGCTCGCCGCCGATGGGCACTTCAATGACGACATTGACGACGTTGGGCGCGTCGGCGCCGACCGAAACAGCATCCAAATTCATGGTTAAAACTCCACGCACTGAAAAACGCGCACGCAATAAAAAGGGCCGGCGCAAAGCCGACCCTTTCATCTGACATCACGTCAGTTAATTTGACGTGACGCCTCAGCCGCGCGTGGCGCGGAACGGCTTTTCGCCGGCGGGGCCCTTGGCGACGCCTTCGATGACGGAGCCGGAGATCTTGCCCGTATAGACCACCTGGCCGGCGGTGAAGACGATCCGCTCGCCGTCGATCTTGCCTTGCGAGATCGAGTCGACCGACGCGCCGGCGCGCACCGAGCCGGTCACCATCTGGTATCTTTGTTCGAAGGTCGCTTCGCCGTCGGCCGTCTTCCACACGCCTTCGACTTTCGCCGGCACGATCCACAACAGGGCGCGGCAATAGGACGTGCAATCGCCGCCCGCGTCGGCGACCTGATCGGGCGTCCAGTCGCCCATGTCGAATGTGTTGGAGACGACGCGCACGCCGGGCCGCAGGTCCAGAATATTGGGACGCAGGCGCCGGTTGATGTCGGGCAACAGGAACATCGTGATCACGTCGGCCTTGGACAGGTCGGTCTCGAACAGGTCCGCCTTTTCGAATTTCGCCTTGCCGGACACGCCTTCCTTCTCGGCGGCGCGGCGCGACAATTCGACCATGTCGGGATTATATTCGATGCCCAGCGCCGTCAGCCCGCGCTTGGCGGCGGTGATCACCGTGCGCCCGTCGCCGGAGCCCAGATCCATCAGATAATCCTTCGGCGTCGCCTTCGCCATGTCGAGCATGCGGTCGACGAGCGCCTGCGGACTGGGCACCCATACGACGTCCTTGCCGCGCTGGCCGACGGTCGGCTGGAAATCCTGCCTGCCTTCTTGCTTGGCGTCCTGTTTGGCGTCCTGCGCGAAGGCGGGGCTCGCGAGGGCGGCGAGGCCCAGCGTCGCGGACAGACCGATGGCCACAAATCCGCGCCGCGCCGATTCAATGCCGAACATGCGTTTTCCTCCACATCGCCGCAGCCATGCTATAGCCGGGCTCATGAGGCAGATTAGCGAGCCCCTCGGCGCTTGTCAGCCCGACGCCGGACGCCGCAGGGAACAAGCGGCGCCGGGCGGCGTTGGCTCGTCGCCCGCTGATCGTCAACGCTCATGAGCGACCCCGGAGAAGCGCAGATGGCCCGGCGCATGCCGCCCGTTCCGCCCGCCAACCGCAGCCCCAAGGGGCCGCAGGGCGGAAAGCCGGGCGAAAAAAGGGCGCGCGCGGACAAGAGCGCCGATTACCCCGCCGCCGGCCCGCACGCGCGCCGGGACCTCACCAATCCGATGTCGACGCCGGGCGCAGGCGCCCTGCCCGACCCCGACGATCCCGACGACGACGCACAGGAATCGACGAGTGGATGACGCCGGCGCGCATGCGCGCGCGGATATGTTGGCGGATGCGTTGGCGGATGCGGTCGCGATGGACGCCGTGGGCCTTGCGCGCGCGCTGATCGGCGCCGAAATCTATGTCGCGGGCGTGGGCGGCCGGATCGTGGAGACCAAGGCCTATCGGCGCGACGACCCTGCGTCTCATTCCCATCGCGGACGCACGGCGCGCAACGCGGCCATGTTCGGCGCGCCGGGCACGGCCTATGTCTATCGCGTCTACGGGCTGCATGATTGTTTCAACATCGTCGCAGGCGCGCCCGGCGACGCGGTTCTGCTGCGCGCGCTCGAGCCGCTCGCCGGGCTGGACGCGATGCGCGCGCGGCGCGCGACCCTGACATCCGAAGCGCCCGCGACGCGCCTGTTATGCGCTGGCCCCGGACGGCTCGCGCAGGCGCTGGGCGTCGATCTTGCGCTGAACGGGGCGAACGCACTCGGCCCGCCTTTCGAGATCGCGCTGGCGCCAAGGCTTGCGCAGATGCGCGCAAGCCCGCGCATCGGCCTCACGCAGGCGCGCGACAGGCTGTGGCGTTTCACGCTCGAAGGCTCGCGCTTTCTCAGCCGCCCGGCGTGAGGGACCGGTTCAATCGGCAAGCCTGAAAATTTCGGTCGTGGGCGGGGCTGCGAGAATCTCGCTGAACGCGCGCATCCACGCGCCTGTGTCTTCGCTTGTGCCGATGCCGCGATGACGAAAGACTTCGAGATCGGCGAGATCCTTCAGCTCCACCTCGAATTCCAGCGCCGCCCCGCCGGCGGAGCGGGTGAGCGGCACGAGCAACCGCGCCTCCAGCCCTTTCTCGCGCGCAGCCTGCGCTTCGCGGCGGATGAACTCCATCGCCTCTTCGCGATGGATCGGCAGAACGTCGTAGGAAAAGCGCGCAAGATACATGGGGAGGCTCCTCGCTCTCCCCTGAACGCGCGCGCCCGGAGTCAGGTTGCCTGCGCGGCGGCGACGCCCACGCCGATCGGACAGGACACGCCCGTGCCGCCCAGGCCGCAATAGCCATTGGGCACTTTGGCGAGATATTGCTGGTGATAGGCCTCGGCGTAATAGAAGGGGCCGGCCTCGACGATCTCGGTCGTGATCGCGCCGACGCCATGGGCGGCGAGCGCCTGCTGATAGGCGTCGCGGCTGGCGCGGGCGGCCGCCAATTGCGCGGCGTCGAACGCATAGATCCCGGAACGATATTGCGTGCCCACGTCATTGCCCTGCCGCATGCCCTGCGTGGGATCGTGGTTCTCCCAAAAAGTCTTCAACAGGGCCTCGTAAGACGTCCGGGCCGGATCGAAGACCACGAGGACGACCTCATTGTGGCCGGTGCGGCCGGAGCAGACTTCCTCATAGGTCGGATTTTTCGTGAAGCCGCCGCTATAGCCCGCCGCCGTGACGAGGACGCCCGCGCCCATCTGCCAGAACTTGCGCTCCGCGCCCCAGAAACAGCCCATGCCGAACATCGCCATGCGCGCGCCCTCCGGCCAGGGCGCAACGATGGGAGAGCCGAAGACGTAATGGCTTGGCGACGGGGGAATGGGCTGGTCGCGGCCGGGCAGCGCCTCTTCCGGCGTGATCATTTCGGCTTTCTTGCGGAACGGGAACATGAGCGGCCTCCTCTCGCCATTCTAGGCCGCGCGGCGGGGGCGTCCAGCGGCGCCCTCACGCGCGCGTCAACGCGTCCAGCGCGGCCTCGCGCCGGCGCGCCAGCCACAAAAGCAGCAATCCGAAGGCGGCGAAAACGAAGGCCGTCGGCAGCAGGAAGACCGCCAGAAGGAAAGGGTCCCAGGCCAAAGGATGCAGGCGCTGCTCCACGAAGGACTGCAGCAGCGGGAAGTGGCGCGGGAACATCTGGCGGCTGGTCTCGCCGAAGGCGGTGACCACGAGGCTGGAGGCGGCGATCGTGCGCGCGCCGTCGATCACGAAAGCGGCGAAACCGCCGGCGAGGAACAGGACGCCAACAGCGCGAACGAGGAAACGAAACATCTAGCTTCGCCATTAGAATCAGGAGCTTGAAACTATCTCTTTGTAAAGCTTCTGTCCATGCGCGCAAAAGGGGGCGCGCCCGAGGGGGCCGCCCGCTCCCCAGCGCCCGCCGCGCGGTCTCGCAGGCCTTGGCGGGCGGGATCAATTGGTCTATGGCTTGCGCCGCGTCGCGCGGGGGGGCAGGATCGATCCAGCGCCGGAGCGGCGACGAAAGGTTTTGCGTGCGCCTTAAAGCGCGCAACGGAGGGGTGGCCGAGTGGTTGAAGGCGCACGCCTGGAAAGTGTGTATACGGGAAACCGTATCGCGGGTTCGAATCCCGCTCCCTCCGCCACCGCCTAACATATTGAATTGGAAGTCACTTCCGCGTTTCTGGCGTCTTATTTCGCGCGCCTTTTCCGACGCTTGCGGCGGCTTGTTTTTAGCGGCCCGCGTCAGAGACGCATGGACGGACTTTTTGGCGCTAACCCACACTCGAAATCTCTGTCGGCGTTTTTCGCAGTACGGCGGTCTCTGACTGCGCGGCAGGCAGTGCGCTTTTGAGGCGGCGTGGTTCGGTCTTAGACGCAGACAGCACGCAGGCGCGTTGTCGCGCATGTGCTTGGTCAAGGGATAGCGGCGACTGCTCTACTGAGGGAGGCGATAGGCGCGTTAAACGAGGATAAGCTTTGTCCTCAATCAACGCACCTCAAACCCCAGCGCCCTTCGCTGCTCGCGCCAGGACAGGGCAAAGCGTGTGTCCTTCATGAGCTTGTTGGCGGTGAGATCGGCGG
>CAIXDD010000197.1 GCA_903918155.1 uncultured Hyphomicrobiales bacterium | reverse complement strand
GGCTGCGCGCGAAATCGGGCGCCGTCGCGACGTCCAGGAGTCCGCCCTGACCGCGCGCGAATACCGCCGGCGTTCCCGCCACGGGCGCGGAGACGGCGCCCGCGCGCGTGACGATGCGCAGCCGGCCGGGGCGTTCGGTGACCAGCATGCGCCCGTCCGGCAGAAAGGCGAGGCCCCAGGGATGCTGCAGGCCCTGCGCCAGGATCTCCGCCAGCAAGGGGCCGGCGGAGGAGTCGAGGCGACGCGTTCGCTCTTGGGCCGCAACGGGCGCGGCCCCGGCGAGGAGATCGACGAGAAGGGCGACGACGAAGATGAAGAAGGCTGCGGGCGGCATTCGGGCTCCCCTGAACGAACCCGACCAAGATGGGACCGCAGATGCGAAAGTCGATGCGCGTCGCGCGAAGACGCAGCCGAAGGTAATCGCGTAAGATAAACGGCGCGCATGACGGAATGTGGCTATTAACCATTTGTTAACCATAATCGGCGACGCTTTCTTCATGGAGGCGGCCATGAAAACCCAGATTCGTGATTCGTTTGAAGCGCAACAGGCGCAGCTGGTTATCCAGATCTCTTTGCTGACGGGTCTGTTCATCACGATTCTCGGCTTCCTCGCCGCCGTCGCGATTCGCTAGCCGGAACCGGGCCGGGCGCGGCGGGTTCCCAAAGCCAGAGGCCGGCTTTGGAGGATCCCGATGCGCAGACGGCTCGCTCTGTCGCTCTGGCTTGCTGTCTTCGCCCCTGCGTGGGGCGCTGGAGCCTGGGCCCAACCGGCGGCGACACCGCCCGATGTTTCCGCTTCCGCTCCATCTGCCGGCGCCGGCGATCTCGTGCGCATCCGCGGCCGGGTGGAGAGCGTCTCCTCTGGCGCGGTGCGGCTGGAATTGAGCCGCGGCCTTTGGCTGCGGATCGATCTGTCGCCCGACGCCCCCATGTTTTTCGTCCATCGACTCGACATGAAGCAGATCGCTCCGGGCGCGCGTCTGCGCCTGCGCGTGAAGATCGCGGGCCAAGGCGCCGTCGCCGCCGTCGAGGTGATGGCGATGGAGGACGCCAAATCCGCCCGCGAGCCCGCGTCCGAATCCGCGCTGCAGGCGGAAGGCGAGGTCCTGCCTGAACTCACCCTGCAGGGGCGCTTCAAGGCGCAGGAGCAAGAGGGCGAGGAGCGCACGCTCGTGCTCGCCGATCGCGGCGCGGATCGCCGCGTCGCGCTGACCTCGCAGACCACCTATTGGCGCCTGCGGCCCGCGCGGCTGGAGGACTTGAAGCCGGGCATGTCGCTGTCGGCGGTCATGCGCAAGAACGCCGAGGGACGCGTGGTGACGCAGCGCGCTGTGTTCGGCGACGCCGATTCCAGCGCCGATCTTCCCCTTTGAGGCGAACGGCCCCGCGCGAGGCGGAGCCGTTCCTGCAAGACGCCGCGCTCACTGGCCGCGGCGCTCCTGTCGTTCTTGCGCGCGTTCTTGGGCGCGTTCGCGCATCTGCGGGCCGCGCTCTTGTCCGCGATCTTGCGCACGTTCTTGCATGCGTTCTTGCATGCGCTCGCGCATCTGCGGCCCGCGCTCTTGCATCCGCTCCTGCATGCGCTCTTGCATGCCTTCTTGTCTGCCCTCTTGTCTGCGCTCGCGCGGGACGAGTCGTTCGTCGCGCTCGCGCGGCTGGCGCGGCCGCAGGTCTTCGCGCGGCTCGCGCGGCTGCAGGCCTTCGCGCGGCT
>CAIXDD010000196.1 GCA_903918155.1 uncultured Hyphomicrobiales bacterium | reverse complement strand
TGCTCTATTCGGCCGCCGTCGCCCTGCGCGAAGTCTCCAGCGGCAACGCCCGCAAGCTGTTCGATCTGGCCGACCCTTCGGACCGGACGGCGATCTACGGCTATTCGGCGGCGGCGGCCATGCGCGAGGGCCGCGGCGCGCAATTGCGCGCCTTTCTCGCCGGCGCCCATCGCGCGCTCGCGCATATGAAGGCGGACCGCCCATGGACGGTGCGTTTTCTGCGCGGCTATGTGAACGCGAGCGAACAGGCGCTTGCGGAAAGCCTGTTCGATCAGGTGATCGCGCGCCTGTCGGACGACGGCGCCAGCGATGCGGATTCCGTGCGGCGGGGATTGACCCTCGCCGCGCGCGCCTGGAACGCGCCCGCCCTCGCCGATCTCGATCCGGCTGCGGTCTTCACCAATGATTTCACGACGCGCGCGCCGTGAGGCTCAGCGCTCAAAGGTGAAAGTGGCGATGCGGCAGACGTTGACGCCCTGCTTCACAACTTCCACGCCGTTGTCGAAGACGCCCTTGAAGTCGTAAATGCACTTGCCGGACCCGTCGTCGATATTGATGTCGACGCTGTCGCCGGCCTCAAGCTCCTCGTCGCCGAGAATGTCTTCTTCCCACGAATTCGTGCTGCTGACGGAGGCGTAGAAAGCCACCATCGTGAAGCCCGTGGCGTTGATGACTTCGACGACGCGATTAGCCGCCGCCGCCGATCCCGCCCATCCGCTCGCAAGGGCGAGCGCCAGCGCGCCGGCGAGCGCGCTCAGAAAAATGCGACGCATGAAAATCCTCGATGAATTTTTTGAAGTTCAGGCCGCGCGATGTTAGCAGCGCCGCCCATGTCCGCAAGCTTGTAAGAGTCGCGTCAGGGAATGAGCACGATGGAGCCGGCGCGCAGCCCCGCCTCGAGGTCGCGATGGGCCTGCGCCGCCTCGCTTAAGGGATAGCGCGCCGCGATCTCCACGCGCAGCGTCCCGCGCGCGACAAGCGCGAACAGGCGTTGCGCCGTCGCCTGCAGCGCCGAATCCTTCAGATAGAACGAGACCGCCGGGCGACAGATCGAGAGCGAGCCCTTCTGCGCGAGATCGAGCATGTCGACAGGCGGCACATGGCCCGAGGCGTTGCCGTAATTCACCAGCGTTCCGAAAGGCCGCGTGCAATCGAACGAGCGCACGAACGTGTCCTTGCCCACGCCGTCGAAAACGGCGTCCACGCCTTCGGGAACGATCTCTTTCACGGCGGCGACGAAATCGCGCTCGCGATAGAGGATCGCATGGGCGCCGCCATGGGCGAGCGCCACATCGGCCTTGGCCTGCGATCCCGTCGTGCCGATCACCTGCGCGCCCAGATGCGACGCCCATTGCGTGAGCAGCAGGCCGACGCCGCTGGCCGCGGCGTGAATGAGAATCGTCTGGCCGGGCCGCGGCGGAAACACGCGCTCGACGATCGTGGCCGCCGTCGCGCCCTTGAGCAGCAGGGCGCAGGCCTGTTCGTCGGAGATCGTCTCGGGCACGAGGGCGAGCCGGCTTTCGGGCACGTTGCGCGCCTGCGCATAGGCGCCCGTGTCGCGATAGAACGGCCCGTTCATGCCCACATAGGCGACGCGGTCGCCGGGCTTCACGCGCGTCACGCCCGGCCCCACGGCCTCCACCACGCCCGCCGCTTCATTGCCGGGAATGAGCGGCATGGGCATCGGCTCGGCCTGATAAAATCCGCCGCGCCGCACGTTCACGTCGGAGAAATTCAGCGCGATGGCGGTGTGGCGCACCTGCGCGAAACCCGCGCCCGGCGCAGGCAGGTCGACGTCCTCATAGCGCAATCGCTCGGGCCCGCCATGGGCGTGAATGCGCATCGCCTTCATGTGTTCTCCCCCCGCCGGCCCGTCCGCCGCGCGCCCTCAGCGCGGTTTCGGCTTCACCGGATCGAATCCATAATCGAAGGTCAGCTCCTCGCCCTTGCCGATCGCGCGCAAGGAATGAAACCAGACGCCGCCCCGGCGCACCCGCGCCTCAAGATTGGGACTGAGCGAATGATTGATATAGATCGATCCATTGCCGCCGATGAGCCCGTCGAGATAGCAATCCTCGAGATCGAACAGCAGCGAATAGCCGATGGAATTGTAATAGCGCTCCCGCCGCGCGCCCTCGCGCCGACTGACCTTCTGGCCGGTGTAACGCATCACCCATTCGCCTTCAGGGATCTTCTGGGCGGCGAAAAGGCCCTTGCCCTGAATGCGCGACGGTCGAATGACGACCTTGTATTCCTGCTTCGCAACGCTTGACGACTTCCGCATCGTCGACGCTGCTAAAGGATCGCCGCGCGCAAAGCAAGATCGCGCCGCGCTGCGCGCTTAAGGTTCGCGCGTCCACGCCACCGTCTTGCAAAGAACCTTGAGCATGCAGCCGCTCGTCGTCATGCGCTGGCCTGAATATGTGATGCGGCTTGAAAAGCGCAGGTTCCTCTTCGGGTCGAAGCCCGAGCCTTCCCACACGCCCTCGCCCGCCGGCTTCACGTCGAGCACGAGGCGATCGCCCACATTCTCGTCGCCGGGATCGCGGATCCAGACATTGATCGCGCAGAGCGCCGACCCGCAGGGCGCGATGCGCACATGCGCCTTGCCGTCCTCGCGTCGCCAGACGCCGTTCGTAATGTCAGCCTGCGCCGTCGAGGCGAGGCCGAAGGCGAGAGCGAAACCGGCCAGGCCCGCGAGAGCGCGGCCCGGCGCGACAGGCCCGGCGAACGTGCGATCGGCGAACGTGCGATCAGTGTCGCGGCGAACCATGTCGCGGCGATCGATGTCGGGCATGGGACTCCCCGTGCTGGAACGGCTTTGCAAGGCGTAAGAAGAAGCGAGACGCAAGACATAAGGCGCAAGATCGAAGACGCAAGACATCAGCTCAAGACAAAGGACGCATGACGAAACGCCATGCGCCCTCTTTTTACGCGCGGGCCTTTCCGCCGGATCGCTCGCCGCGCAGCTCGGCCATGGGCCGCAAGGCGCGCGCCGGTCGCGCAGGCGCGGCTATTGCGAGCCTTCGACGCCGGCCTTGCGCACCACATCGCCCCATTGGGCGATCTCGCTTTTCACGAAAGCCTGAAGGTCGGCCAGCGAGGGCGAGCTGACGGGAACCATGCCCGCCTTCTCGATCTGGCCGCGCACGCCGGGATCCTCCATGGCCTGCGCGATGTCGCGATGCAGCCTCTCCACGATGGGGCGCGGCGTGCCCGCAGGCGCCACGATCATCTGCCAGGAGGCGACGTCGAAGCCCGGCGCGGCGTCGTTCACCGGCGGCACATTGGGCAGGGACGCCAGACGCGCGGCGGTGGAGACGCCCAAGGCGCGCACCGTGCCCGCCTGCACCTGCGCGATGGCGGGGCCGAGGTCCACGAACATCACAGGCACATGGCCCGCCACCACGTCGTTCAACGCCGGCAGGCTGCCCTTATAGGCCACGGGCTGCATGTCGATGCCCGCCATGTTCTTCAGCAATTCCGCGAAGAGATGGTGCGGAACGCCGGGCCCGGCCGTCGCGTAGAACAGCGGCTTCGGCGGCGCCTTCGCATATTTGATGAAGTCGGCCACGCTCGCCACGGGGAGCGAGGGATGGGCCACGAGCACGAAGGGCGTGCGCGCCGGCAAAGCGAGCGGAATGAAATCCTTCGCGGGATCGTAGGGCAGGCTTTTGAACAGCGTCACATTAACCGCCATGGTCGCGCTGGGCGCGATCATCAGCGTATAGCCGTCGGCGGGCGCCTTTTGCGTCGCGACCGCGCCCACGACGCCGCCTGCGCCCACGCGATTCTCCACCACGAAGCCGCGGCCCCAGGTCTGCTCCAGTTTCAGGCTGAGCGTGCGCGCGAGAATGTCGCCGGCGCCGCCGGCGGTGAAGGGCACGATCATCGTGATCGGCTTGGCGGGATAGTCCTGCGCCTGCGCGGCGCACAGGCCGGACGCGGCGGCGAGCGCGCCGCCCGCCAGAACGCGCAAGCCGCGCGAACGCAAAGATGAAAGCGAAAGTCCGGGCATTCTCCCCTCCCCTGATTTGATTGCGGCCAAAGTGTCGCGTTTCGCGCCGGGCGGCAAGCCCCGTAGGCGTCGCCCGCGCGCCAAGATCAAGCCTCGGGCCCTGGCGCTCGCCGCAGGCCGCCGCGGCGCGCTTGCCACCGGGCGCGCAGCGGCGCGCTTGCCACCGGGCGCGGCGGCGCGCCAAATGGGCCATGGCCGCCGCTTCCCCCCGCGCTCAAGCCGCGCATCACGCCTTCGCGCAAACGCTCCTCACGCGAGCCAAATTCACGCGAGCGATTTTGGCGCTGCCGCTGGCCGCCTGCGCCGCCATGACGCCCGCGCAGGCGCAGACCCCGGCGCGGCCGCGCGTGAGCTGCGAGGCCTACGCCCGCGACTACGCCGCGATGGTCGCCCCGCGTTCAGGCGGGCCCTTGGTCAGCGGGCTGACGCAAGGCCTGCCGAACCCCGCCGCGCGCGACGCACGCTCCGCACGCGCGCCCGCGCGAGATTCTGCGCGGAGGGGCGCCGATCTCGCCGCGCAGCGCAACGCCTATGCGGCCGCCCTCGCGCGATGCCGCGCCGGCGGCTGAACGCTGCGACGCGCGCGCCATGCAGTCTCTTGCGCATCTTCTTGCGCATCTTCTTGCGCATCGCTCTTGCGCACTCCTCTTGCGCATCGCTCATGCGCCAGCTCGACAGCGCCATCGTTTCGCGCGAAGATCGCCGCTCACGAACCAGTGAACGGAACGGGGAGGACGACGTGAAGATTTGGCGCCTGGCTTTCGTCGCCGCGCTCGCGCCCATGGGCGCGCAAGCCGATCCGGTCGCGGACTTCTACGCGGGCGCCGGCAAGGAGATCAGGGCCGTCATCCGCAGCGAACCCGGCAGCGGCTATGACCAGCTCACGCGCCTGCTCGCACGCCACATGCCGCGCCACATTCCCGGCGCTCCCGCTTTCGTCTCCGTGAACATGCCCGGCGGCGGCGGCATTCTCGCCGCCAATTATCTCGCGAATGTCGCGCCGAAGGACGGAACGATCCTCTCCATCGTCGGACAGGGACTCGTGGCCGATCAGGCGCTCGGCCTGTCGCCGCAATTGAAAGCCGATGTCGGCAAGTTCAACTGGATCGGCAATCTGCAATCGTCGAACCAGATGCTCGCCGTCTGGCACGCCTCGCCGACGCGCTCGCTTGAGGACGCAAAGACGCGAGAGACGACGATCGGCACGACGGGCGCGGGCTCGGCCTCGGTTCATTATCCCACATTCTACAACAATGTTCTCGGCACCCGCTTCAAGATCGTCTTCGGCTATACGAGCGGGCCCGCCATCAATCTGGCCATGGAGCGCGGCGAAGTGGAGGGACGCGGCACGAACACCTATGCGAGCTACCTCTCCGCCACGCCCCATTACATCGAAAAGAAACTCATCCGCCCGCTCATCCAGATCGGCGTGAAGAAAGACCCCGCCATGCCCGACGCGCCGCTGCTGCTCGACCAGCCGGTGCGCGACGAGCACAAGGCGCCCGTCGCCTTCATGTCGAAAGCGGCCACGATGGGCCGGCCTCTGGCGACCACGCCTGACGCGCCGCCAGATCGCGTCGCCGCGCTGCGCAAGGCCTTCGACGCGACGATGAAAGACCCCGCCTTCGTGGCGGAAGCCGACAAGATGCAGGCCGAGATCGACCCCATGTCGGGCGAAGACCTCGCGCGCCTCGTCAACGACATTCTCGCCGCCGGTCCGCAAGTGCGCGACAGCGTGCTCGCGCTCATCAGCGCGCCGCAGGCCGCAGGCGCTAAATGACGCAGGCGAAACATCTCAAGCTCGGGCTCTTCCTGCGTCCCTGCGGCCATCATATCGCCGCATGGCGCCATCCGCAGGGCACGCCGGACGCCGGGCTGAACCATCGGCATTTCGTGCGCATCGCCCAGACCGCCGAACGCGGCCTGTTCGACATGCTCTTCTCCGCCGATTCCCCGACCGCTTACACCGCGGAGACCAAGGGCCTCGAGCGCTCCCATTACGTCGCCTGGATCGAGCCTTTCACGCTTTTGTCCATGCTGGCGGGCGTCACGAAAAACATCGGCCTCGTATGCACGGCGAGCACGAGCTTCGAGGAGCCCTATGCCGTGGCGCGGCGTTTCGCTTCGCTCGACATCGTCAGCGACGGGCGAGCGGGCTGGAACGTGGTGACCACGGGCAATCCGATCGCCGCGGAGAATTTCAGCCGCGAGCCGCATCTTCCCAAGGCGGAGCGCTATCGCAAGGCGCGTGAATTCCTCGACGTGGTTCTGGGCTTATGGGATTCATGGGATACCGACGCCTTCGTGCGCGATCAGGCGAGCGGCGTGTTCTTCGACTGGTCGAAAATGCGCGAGCTCAATCACCACGGCGCCTATTATGACGTGCGCGGACCGCTCAACGTGCCGCGCACGCCGCAGGGCCGGCCTGTGATCGTGCAGGCGGGCGCCTCGGAGGACGGACGCGAGCTTGCCGCGGAGACGGCCGAAGTCGTCTTCACCGCGCATGAGACCATGGCGAGCGCGCAGGCTTTCTACGCCGACCTCAAGGGCCGCATGGCCGCCTATGGCCGCGCGCCCGAAGATCTCAAGATCATGCCCGGACTCTTTGTCGTGACCGCGCCCACGGAATCGGAGGCGCGCGCGAAATTCCAGACCTTGCAGGATTTGATTCATCCTGAAATCGGCGTGTCCCTGCTCGAACGCAAGATGGGCGTGGACCTGTCGGGCTGGGACGTCGACGGCCCCCTGCCGGAGATTCCCAAAAGCGCGGTGCTTTCGAGCCGCGTCGACCAGATGGTGGAGGCCGCGCGCCGCGAGGGCCTGACCATTCGTCAGCTCTACCAAAGATTCGCCGCCTCGCGCGGGCATTTCGCGCTCGTGGGAACGCCCGTTCAAGTCGCCGACGAAATGGAGCGCTGGTTCAAGGAAGGCGCGGCGGACGGGTTCAATTTCATGGCGCCCGTCTTCCCCGGCGGGCTCGACGATTTCGTGGAGCTTGTCGTTCCGCAATTGCAGCGGCGCGGCCTCATGCGCACCGCCTATGACGGCGCGACGCTGCGCGACAATCTCGGCCTGAAGAAGATCTAGTCTTTCGCCGCGCGGCGCAGCGCTTCGAAAATGCGCACGATGCGCATATGCCGGAAGATCGCATAATTCATCGCCGCCAGAAAGCCCGGCAAGCCCCGCAGCGCGTAACGCCGCAAGACATAGGCCTTGCCGAACGCCACGGGAAATTCCGTGAACAGCCGCATGCGCGAGAAGGGGCGCTCGCGCGCGGCGTAATCCTGCGCTTGCAGGCGCGTATAGGCGAGCAGCTTGTCGATCTGCTTGCCGAAGCTCTCGATGGAATAATGATGCAGGGCGTGCCGAACCGCGCCGATGCGCGCATGATCGGGAAAGCGCACGCGATCATGAACGGTCGAGGAGGCGTAGCGGCCGACGCTGCGCCGATAGAGCCGCACGGGGCTGAGCTTATAGGCGAAGCGCCCCGGCACGCGCTCGCCCGGCAGGACGTCGGCGATGGGCACGCGATAGCCGTCCTGCGCGTGGATCGCGCCGCTGCGCAGGAGTCCCGCGATCTCCTCGCGCAGCGCATCGCAGACCACCTCGTCGGCGTCGACATTGAGCACCCAATCATGCGCGCAGGCGTCTTCCGCAAGGCGCTTCTGCGGGCCATAGCCGGGAAAGGGCGCATTGACGACGATCTTCGCGCCATAAGCGCGGGCGATGTCGAGCGTGGAATCGTCGGAGCCCGAATCCACCACGACGATCTCGTCGGCGAGGCCGGCGAGCGCCTGCAGGGTCCGCTCAAGGCGGGCGGCCTCGTTATGCGTGATGAGGAAGACGGAGAGCGGAACGGGATTCAAGGGATCGACCATGGGAAAGCGGCGCAGGCGGAGCTTACAGGAAGCGCGGCCGCTTTGCAGCCCCCGACCGGGGATGCGCGCAGACGCGGGCGGTGCTATAGCACGCGCTGACCTTTCGGACCGCGCCATGACCGCCGACCTCTCACATTCCGACGTTTCCGCCGCCGACGTTTCCGCCCGCCTCGCGCGCGTACTGGTGACGATCTGCACGCGCGGACGCCCCCGCCTTCTCTCCTCCTGCCTCGACTCGGTCTGCGCGCAGGCGCCCCATCCCGGCGCCGACATGGAGATCCTCGTCGTCGAGAACAACGAGC
>CAIXDD010000195.1 GCA_903918155.1 uncultured Hyphomicrobiales bacterium | reverse complement strand
GATCGCCGCCTGCGCCGCCGGCGAGAAAGGAATGCGCGACATCTCCACGCGCGCGCCGACTCCGCTCGCGCGCATCATCTTGGCGAGGTCGCCCACAAGCCCGTCCGACACGTCCATCGCGCCATGGGCATGATCGCGCAGCGCACCCCGCAAGGCGAAACGCGGCTGCGGGACGAGATAGCGCGCGCGCAAATGCGCGCGATGCTCGGGAGAGAGCGCGCGCATCCACGCCGGCGCGTCATTGGCGCCCGCCCGCGCAAAGAGGCCGAGCGCGGCGTCGCCGATGGTCCCGGTGACATAGAGCGCATCGCCCGCCCGAGCGCCCGTGCGCGCCACCATGCGGCCCGCGGGCACGCGGCCCAGCGCGGTGATGGAGAACGAGGCCGGTCCCGGCGTGCGCACCGTATCGCCGCCCAGCAAGGGACAATTATAAAGCTTCGCGTCCTCGCCTAGCGCCTGCGCGAAAGCCTGCAGCCAGGCGAGCGTGACGTCCGCCGGCAAAGCGGCGGCGAGCAGGAAGCCCATGGGATCGGCGCCTTTCGCGATCACGTCCGAGACGTTCACGCGCAGCGCCTTGCGGGCGATGGCGTCGGGCGGATCGTCGGGAAAGAAATGCACGCCGGCGACAAGCGCGTCCTTGGTGATGACCAGATCGCAGCCGGCGGGCGCGGCCAGGCACGCCACATCGTCCTTGAGGCCCAGCGCGCCGGGGCCCGCGTGCGGCGCGAACACCTGGGCGATGAGATCGTCTTCCGACAGCGGGCCGTTCATGGCGAACTCCCTCAGCGCGCAGCGAACTCCTGCGGACGCGTCTTGCGCGCCAATCGGTCGAGCACGGCGTTGACCATGCCGACTTCATCGCCGCCGAGAAAGGCGGCGGCGACGTCCACATATTCGGCGATGACCACACGCACGGGCACGTCGGGCTTGTGCGACAGCTCGAACATGCCGGCGCGCAGAATGGCGCGCATCACCGCCTCCACCCGGCGCAAGGGCCAGCCCTGCTGCAAGGTGGCGTCCGTCTCGCGGTCGATGGTCACCTGATCGGCGAGCACGCCGCGCAGGATGTCGCGAAAGAGGTCGATGTCGGCGTCTTCATATTGCACGCCCTCGATGGACCCGCCGATCCAATGCGTCTCGAATTCGACGAGGATCTCGTTAAGTCCCTTGCCGGCGATGTCCATCTGATAGAGCGCCTGCACGGCGGCGAGGCGCGCGGCCGCGCGATGTTGCCGGGCCATCAGGCGAGTCCCGCGCGCTTGCGCAGGTGATGCAGCGTGATCGCCGCGCGCGCCGCGTCGCCACCCTTGTCTCCCTGCTGCGGATCGGCGCGCACGATGGCCTGCGCCTCGTTCTCCACCGTCAGGACGCCATTGCCCACGGGCAGCATGTCGTTGACGGTCAGATCCATGATCGCGCGCGAGCTTTCCCCCGCCACGATTTCGAAATGATAGGTCTCGCCGCGGATGACGCAGCCAAGCGCCACCGCGCCGGCGTATTTGCCGCCGCGCGTGAGCATGCGGATGGCGGCGGGAATCTCCAGCGCGCCCGGCACGCCCACGATGTCCACCTGCGCGTCCGCGCCTTTCAGCGCGGTCACCGCGCCGGTGAGCAGCATGTCGCCGATCTCGTCGTAATAGCGCGCCTCGACGACGAGGAAACGCGCGCCCTCCACGGAGGGCAAGGGAGCGCGGGCGCGACGGGCTTCGGCCATGGGCGGGACTTCCAATCAAGGGCTGGCGAACGAGATTGTTCAATAGAGAGCCCGGCGCCCGCGCGCAAGCTCGCCGCGCTCCAGCCCGTGCTTGGTTGCGCGCGATCTTGCGCGCGATCTTTCGCTCAGCCTTGCGTTTGGGAGAGCCGCGCCGCATAGCGCGCCATCAGGTCGACCTCGATATTGAGGAGGTCGCCGATCCTGCGCTCGCCCCAGGTCGTCACCTGCAACGTGTGGGGAATGAGCAGAACGGAGAAGAGGTCGCCCTCCACGCCGTTCACGGTCAGCGACGTGCCGTCGAGACAGACCGAGCCCTTTTGCGCGATGAAGCGCGAGACCGAGGCGGGCGCGCGGATTTCGAACCGCGCCATGCCGTCGAAGGCGCGCAGGTCCACGATCTCCGCCATCCCGTCCACATGGCCGGTGACGATATGGCCGCCCAATTCGTCGCCGATGCGCAGGGAGCGTTCGAGATTGATGCGCGCGCCGGGACGCCATCGGCCGACATTGGTCAGCGCCAGCGTCTCGGCGCCCGCGTCCACCTCAAACCAGTTGCGCCCGTCCGCGACGCCCTTGTCCACCACGGTCAGGCAGGGGCCGCCGCAGGCGATGGAGGCGCCCAGATCCACGCCCGCCATGTCATAGGCGCAGGCGATGCGCACGCGGTTCAAAGCCCCGCGCGCCTCCACGGACAGCACTTCGCCGACGTCGGTGACGATGCCAGTGAACATGTCAGAAAACCCTCTCCCAGAGGCGCAGACGATCCGCGCCCACCGCCGAATCGCCGGTCAAACGATAATGCGCCGCATCCTGCAGGCGCGCGCGCGCCTGCGCGGCAAGGGCTTCGACGCCCGGCCTGCCCAGCGGTCGCGGCGCCGTGAACAGGGCCGCCTCGTCCACCAGATCGCGCGCGATAAGCTGCGCGGCCACTTGCGGGCCGCCTTCGCTGAACACGCGGGTGATCCCGCGCGCGGCCAGCAGGCCCAGCGCGGCGGGCAGATCGAGCGCGCCGTCGGCCCCGCGCGCGCAGCGCGCCACGGCGAGTCCTGCGTCTTCAAGCGCGCGCTGCGCGTCCTGCGGCGCATCGGGCGCGCAGATGACGAGCGCGGGCGTCTCGCGCGCCGTGGCGGCGATGCGCGAGCGCACGGACAGGCGCAGGCGCGCGTCCAGCACGACGCGCAGCGGCTTGCGCCCTTCAAGGCCCGGCAGGCGCACCGTCATCAGCGGATCGTCGGCGAGCGCCGTGCCGGCGCCCACCATGATCGCGTCATGGCTGGCGCGCATCATCTGCACGCGATTATTGGCGGCAAGGCCCGTGATCATCAGGCGCGGATCATGCGGCCCGCCGGCGGCGTATCCGTCCGCCGTCTCGGCGAGTTTCAAGGTCACCATCGGCCGGCCCGCGCTCACGCGCAGGATATGGCCGAGATTGGCGCGGCGCGCCTCATGGGCGCCCACGCCCACGCGCACCTCGACGCCCGCCTCGCGCAACATCTTATGCCCGCGCCCCGCCACGCGCGGATCGGGATCCTCCAGCGCGGAGACCACGCGCGCCACGCCCGCCTGCACGAT
>CAIXDD010000194.1 GCA_903918155.1 uncultured Hyphomicrobiales bacterium | reverse complement strand
GATCGTGCCCGTCATGCAGGGGTGGCGCGCGGGGCTTGATCCTTTCACGGCGATCTGTCGCGCGCTCGGCGTGGCCGCAGGCTCTCCCGCCTATCCGCAGAGCGTGTCGCGCGGACAGGCGGCGTCCGTCTCGCAAGTGGCGTGGACGCCCGATCTGCTGCGCAGGCTCGCCCGCCCCGACGTGGCGCGCGGCCAGGAGATCGCCGCGAATCTCTGCGCAGCCTGCCATGGCGAGACCGGCCAATCCGTCGATCCCGCGCAATTTCCCAATATGGCCGGCCAAAGCGCGAGCGCGATCTACAAGCAGCTCAACGATTACAAGACCGGCGCGCGCGTCCATGCGGCCATGCAGGCGGTCGCCGCCGAACTCGACGTCTCCCAGATGGCGGATGTCGCGGCGCATTTCGCCAGCCTTCAGCAGGCGCAATGGAGCGCCACTTGGGTGCGCTCGGCGCCGGCTTTCGCCGATGCGCTTGCGCGCACGGGCGATTCAGCGCGCGGCCTGCCGGCTTGCGAATCCTGCCATTCGCCGCGCGCGGGCGGGCCGATCGAGACGCCGGTTCTTTTCGCGCAGACGCGCGATTATCTCGCAGCGCAATTGCGCGCCTATCGCAGCGGCGAGCGGCGCAACGATCTCTACGGCCGCATGCGCGCCGTCGCCGCGCGATTGAGCGATGAGGAGATCGCCGCTCTCGCGCAATATTACGCGGAGCGGCGATGAAGATCACGCGCCCGCGACGGAGGGGCGCTGCGCGAGGCGGGCGAAATAGGCCGCCGTGCGCGGATAAGCGGCGCGCCAGTCGAACGAAGGCTGCGTGCGGTCGAGATAGGTGAGCGCGCTGTAGCAGGCCGCGTCGCCCAGCGTGAAGGCGCCGCCATGCACATAATCGCCCGCGCCAAGCGCGTCTTCCATGCGACGCAGGCCGCCGTCGATCTTCTTGCGCTGCTTGGCGTGAAACTCCGGACCTTTGCGCTTTTCCGCCGGCTCGCGCTCTTCATGCGCGACCGCCACGGCCGCATCGGTCACGCCGTCGCCCAACGCCTCCCATTGCTTCACGGCGATGCGCGCTTCGAATCCTGCGGGAATGAGCGTGGGCTTGCCGTCCATGCCGTCCACATATTCCGCGATCACGGGGGAGTCGAAGACGACGGTCCCGTCGTCGCGGATGAGCGTGGGGATTTTCGACAGCGGATTTGCGGCCCCGACCGCCGGGTCGCCGGCGCTCACCTCCACATAATCGTAAGCAATGCCCTTCTCGCGCAAAGCGATGACGACCTTGCGCACATATGGACTGCGCGGATTGCCGAGTAATTTCATGTTCGCCCCCTGTTATGTCCGCAAGGCTGCGATTTCGGCGCGCTCATGCGCGCGCGAGATCACCGCGCTTCCCGACGCGTAGACGTTTTTATCGCCATAGGCCGCCCTGCGGCTACGGAAAATCGGCGAGTTGAGCGAGCCCAGCTCGATCCTCGCGAAACGGGCCGGAACCGCGCCGGCGTTGACATGCTGGTGGAAGGACATGCTGCCCAGACCCACGAGCACGCCGGGCGCCCAATCGACGCGCGCGAGCGGGCTCGCCTCGTCATCGAAAGAGAGCGTGTAGCCCTTGCCGGATAGGCAGAGGAAATGCGCGCCCTGCATCTGCCGGGCGGCCCGCGTGAGCCCATGGGCGGGCAAGTCTCGCAGGTCAAATCCGATGCAGCCGGCGGCGAGCGAGAGCGACCCGCCCGCGCCGTCCTCGTCGGGGGACAAAGCAAGGCCGCGCGCGTCCGCGCTCAGGCCTGCGGCGACCGCCTCCGCCTGTCGTTGCGCAAAGGGCGCCGCATTGGCGAAGAGGAAAGCCTCGTTGCGATAGAGACCCATCAGGTAGCGCAGGTCGTTGAAACTCGCCAGGCGCGCGGATCCTTGCGTGGAGGCCGTGTGCACGCAGGCGGAATTGACGGGCGGCGCGAAGGCCTCGCCCGCCCGCCAGGCGATGTCCAGCGTGCGTCCGTCCGAGAGCGTGCAGCGCGTCACGCCCGCGCCCGACAAGACATAGATGCACTCCTCATAGAGCTTGCGCACCGGCGCGCTCGATTGGCCGGCGTCCAGCTCGAAAACGAAACAAGCGAGGAAGTCGCAACGCCCTTCGACATGACAGGCGGCGCCGCGCATGCCGAAACGGGGCCAAGGCGCAAGCGCGATCGAGTTCAGATCGATGGCCGGCCCCGCAGCGATGGGCGCGCCTTCCGCCTCAAGCCAGTCCTGATAGGGATCGACGAGATATTTCTTGTCTTGCAGCGCCTGCGCGCGCAGGTCTTTTCCATCCGCGCTCATGACTGGGTCTTTCCGGTGAAGCGTGTTTCGTCGATGAAGGCGCCCATGCGCGAGTCCACGCCATTGGCGGCGATCTCCTTCAGCCAGATCGCATGGACGCGCGGATCCTGATCCTCATATTCCACCTGCGCGCCGCCCTGTTTCACGTCCTTGTCGACGCCTACGTCCCAAATCTCCCGTTTCATCGACAAGAGCGGATAGCGAACCGTGCCGATCTGAAGCGCGAGATAGCGCGAGGGATGGTCGGCGACGTTGAAATGCTGATGGAACATGGAATCGGGCGGGCAATAGACGCAGCCGTGCTCCCAATCCACGCGCGTGAAATCCTGATCCTCCTCGCGCCAGAGCAGCGAATAGCCCTGACCGGTGACGGCGAACACGCAGACGCCGTCGAAATGACGATGGCCCTTCTTGTAGGTGCCCACGGGCATTTCCGAGGAATGCGCGCCGATCGTATTCTCCGTCAGCATGAAGCGCAGGTTGGAGCCGCCGGCGCCGCGCTGCGACCATTGCTTGAGTTCGAAGCCGGACAGGTCGGAGACGAAATTCGTCTCCCATTGGTGACGGCCCGGCGAGATCGAGATGAACTCGCCTTCGCCGACGAAATAATCCGGACGTCCCGCACGCTGAGGAAAGGGAACCGGGCAATTGAAGATGAAATCTTCGTCGCGGAAGCGGTTCATGACGAAGACCATATTGTTCACAGAGGCGAAGCGCGCCGGCTCGCGGCCCGACGCGTTGAAATGTTGGTGGCGCGCATTGAGCGGAATCGAAAAGAGGCTCTTGGGTCCCCATTCGAAACTATGTTTCGATCCGTCCTCCAGCTCCACCGTGGTCGATCCATGGCCGGAGATGACATAGATCACCTCTTCGCAGATATGGCGCAGCGGCGCGGATTTTCCGCCCGGCGGCAGCTCCATGGCGAAGATCGAAATGTAATCGTCGCGGCCTTTCAGATGGCAGAGCGCGCCGTTCATGCCGTAGCGCGCCCAGGGCTTCACCGGAACCTTGCGGATGTCGATGCCGAAATCCTCGATGATGGG
>CAIXDD010000193.1 GCA_903918155.1 uncultured Hyphomicrobiales bacterium | reverse complement strand
CAGTTCCGCGAAATGCCCGGCATCATGCAGGGCACGCAGCGCCCCGATTACGGCCGCGCGGTGGACCTGCTGACGCGTTCGGCGATCAAGGAAATGATCATCCCCTCGCTCCTGCCGGTGCTCGCGCCGCTGGTGGCCTATTTCGGCGTGCTCGCCATCTCGGGTTCGAAGGCCAACGCCTTCGCGGCTCTGGGCGCCTCGCTGCTGGGCGTGATCGTCAACGGCCTGTTCGTCGCCATCTCGATGACCTCGGGCGGCGGCGCCTGGGACAATGCGAAGAAGTCCTTCGAGGACGGCTTCGTGGACAAGGACGGCGTGAAGCATCTCAAGGGTTCGGAAGCCCATAAGGCCTCCGTCACCGGCGACACCGTCGGCGACCCCTATAAGGACACCGCCGGTCCCGCCGTGAACCCGGCGATCAAGATCACCAATATCGTCGCTCTGCTGCTGCTCGCGATCCTCGCGCACTGATCAGGCGATCCATCTGCAACGAAAAGGCGGGGGAAACCCCGCCTTTTTTCATGTGAGGCCGCGCGACGATTTCGACGCGCCGCTGAGCACTTCGCCCATCGCCCAAATGAAAAGGCCGGCGCGAGGCCGGCCTTGGGATCATCGTGCGGTCGCGCCCAACCCGCCGCTAGAAGCGCATCAGGTTCATGAGCATGTTGCGGATGAACGAGGATTCCGCGCCCGCCGTCGGCGTCGTGCGCGAGGCGAAATCGATCACGCGTCCGTCTTCGAGGCCGTAATTGGCGATGCGCTCCACGCGCTTGCCCTTGCCGAAATAGACCGCGAAGACGCGCTGGTCGGTGACCTTCGGCTGCATGAAGGCGAGCGTGCGCTCCGTGCGCTGGCTGATGTAATACCACGCGTCGCCGCCCACGGTGGATGTGGTGGAGGGCGTGCCCATCGCCACCAGAACCTGCTCCGCCGAAGCGCCCACGCGCACCTGCGACACGGTCTTGTCGTCGAGCACATGGCCGCGGATATGCGTGCCGTCGTAGCCGCAGCCGCCGAGCGCGGCGCCGAGCGCGCCGATCAGCAGGAGCGCGCGCGCCGCCCGCCGCGCCAGAGCGCGCGACCGAAGGTGAAAGCCCTGCGCCTGAACGCCGTCTACGCCGTGCATGTCGTCACTCCGGATCGAAGGGCCCGCATAACGCGAGGAGGCCGGCCGCGCGGAAACGGGCCGCATGTGGATTTCGCTTGCATCCTCGCCGCCCGATGCCTAACCCCCGGTCATGCGAAAAGCAAGGCGGGCGGTTACGCGCCGCCGGCTCGCGCAAGGAGAGAGTCCGGTGTTCGCGCAACTCTTCAGCTTGTTCCGTCGCTCTCCCAACCAGCCCTTGATCGACCGCCTGCATGGCGAGATCATGGCGGCGGCGCGTCAGCCCGCGCTCTTCACCGAATATGGCGTCGCCGACACCGTCGCCGGCCGCTTCGAGGCGCTCTGCCTGAGCGCCGCCGTGGCGCTGGGGCGCATCGCCGCGCTGCCCGATCCCGGCCCGGCCGTGGCGCAGGAGGTCACCGACGCGCTGTTCCGTCATCTCGACGTGGCGTTGCGCGAGATCGGCGTGGGCGACGTGTCCGTGCCGAAAAAGATGAAGACGCTCGCGCAGGGCTATCTGGGGCGGGTCGGCGCCTATTCCGGGCCGCTTGAACGCGGCGATTCCGAGGCGCTGGCGCGCGCGATCGCCCGCAATGTGTTCGGCGACGGGTCCCGCGCGCAGGACGCGCAGGCGCAACGCATGGCCCGCTATGCGTTATCCTGGCGGGCGGAGCTTGCCGATCTCACCGTCGAGCGCCTGCTCGCCGGGCCGCTTCCGCAGCGCGACGCGCAGCACGTTTCCTGAAACCCGCGAGGCCTTCCATGCCGAAAAGCCCCGTTTCCGTCCCGCCCGCCGACGCGCCGCCCTTTTCGCGCCCGGTCACGGTCGAGGAGCTGATGCGCCGGCCCGACGATCCTTACGAGATCGTCGCCGACCCCGAGGAATGCGCCGCTTTGGCGGCTTTCGACGGCATTCCCGCCGTGCATGCGCTCAAGGCCTCGTTCAAGGTCGCCCGCCACGGCAAGTTCCTGCGGGTGACGGGGGAGGTGCGCGCGCGCGTCGCGCAGACCTGCGTCGTCACGCTCGAGGATTTCGACAGCGAGCTGACGGAGCCGGTGGACGTGCGTTTCGTCGAAAGCGCGCCGCGCATGCCCGAGCCGCGCCGCGAGGCGGAGGGGCGCGTCTCGCGCCGGCGCTCCGAAACCCAGCGCGCCGACCTTCAACATGCGGAGGCCATCCGCGCGCAAGAGGCCAGCGCGCGAGACGCCCGCGCGCAAGAAGCCCGCGCGCAGTCGTCGCGCGGGAAAGCGCCGCCGCCGCCGCCCGCGGCCGAGGAGGAGGGCGAGGAGGATCCGCCCGATCCCATCATCGACGGCCGGATCGATCTGGGCGCGCTGGCTGCTGAATTCCTCGCGCTGGGGCTCGATCCCTATCCCCGCAAGCCGGGCGCCGCCTTCGATCTCGGGGAGGCCGAGCCTGAGCGCGAGAGCCCCTTTGCGGCGCTCGCCAGGCTGCGCGGCGAGAAGGACGGCTAGCGGGCGGGCGAGGGGCGCTTGCGGGCGCCTTTGGGGCAAGCGGTTGGAGCGGGGAGAGGATTGCCTTCGCCCCGCAAACGGCTATTGTCCGCCGCCCGTGCGACCCCGGGGGGCCGGGAGGCACCCGCAGACGCGCAGTCCGGCGCGCAGGAGCAGTCCACTCTGATGCCCAATTCCGTGCGGATCGCCCTTGACGCCATGGGGGGCGACCATGGCCCGCAGGTCGTCGCGGCCGGCGCCGCGCTCGCCTTGCGCAAAAGGCCCGACATTCGATTTCTGATGTTCGGCGACGAGAGCGCCGTGCGCGCGGCGGTCGCCGCCCATCCGGGGCTCGCCGAAGCCTGCACCGTCATTCATTCCGCCGTCTCCATCCGCATGGACGACCAGCCGAGCCAGGCCCTGCGCAAGGGGCGGCGCACGTCCTCCATGTGGATGGCGATCGACGCTGTGAAGCGCGGGGAGGCCGACGCGGCCGTCTCCGCAGGCAATACCGGCGCCTTGATGGCGATGGCGAAGATCTGCCTGCATACGATGAAGGGAATCGAGCGCCCCGCGCTCGCCGCGCGCTGGCCCACGATGCGCGGCCAGTCGGTCGTGCTCGATCTCGGCGCCTCCATCGGCGCGGACGCCGAACATCTCGTCAATCTGTCGGTGATGGGCGCGGCGATGGCGCGCATCCTGCTCGGCGTCCAGCGGCCAAGCGTCGGCTTGCTCAATGTCGGCGTCGAGGAGATCAAGGGCATCGAGGAAGTGAAGGCGGCCGGGCGCACCTTGCGCGAAGCCGATTTCCCCGACCTCGCCTATAAGGGATTCGTGGAAGGCGACGACATCGGCGCGGGCGCGGTGGACGTCGTCGTGACCGAAGGCTTCACAGGCAATATCGCGCTGAAGACGGCGGAAGGCACCGCCAAGCAGATGGGCACCTATCTCAAGAGCGCGATGAGCAGCGGCCTGATGTCGCGAATCGGTTATCTTTTCGCGCGCGGCGCCTTCGCGCAGCTCAAGGAAAAGATGGATCCGCGACGCTCGAACGGCGCGGTCTTCCTGGGACTGGAAGGAATCGTTGTGAAAAGCCATGGCGGCGCCGATGCGTTGGGCTTCTCTGTCGCCATCGACGTGGGATATGAAGTCGTGCGTCAGGATCTTCTCGCGAAGATCGGTGAATTGATCGCCCAGTCGCACGACGCGCTTGCGCAAGCCGCAGCGGCCGCGGACGCAGCGGCCCAAAACTGAACACGTGACCGAAAAGGCGCGCAGCGCATGAGCGAAATGCGAAAAGTCCAGCGTTCCGTCGTCGAAGGCGTGGGCGCGCGCCTGCCCGAGAAGCGCGTCACCAACGCCGACCTCGAAAAGATCGTCGACACGACGGACGAATGGATCGTGCAGCGCACGGGCATTCGCGAACGGCGCATCGCGGGGCCGGGAGAAACCACATCGGTGCTCGCCACGGGCGCGGCGCAGGACGCGCTGGCCAAGGCCGGGCGCAGCGCTGCGGACGTCGATCTCATCGTCGTCGCCACTTCGACGCCCGATTACACGTTTCCCTCCACGGCCACGCAAGTGCAGGCGGCGCTCGGCATCACGCGCGGCGCCGCGTTCGACGTGCAGGCGGTCTGTTCGGGCTTCGTCTATGCGATCGCCATCGCGGACAAGTTCATCGCGTCAGGCTCGCATGATTGCGCGCTGGTGATCGGCGCGGAGACGTTTTCGCGCATTCTGGACTGGCAGGACCGCACGACCTGCGTCTTGTTCGGCGACGGCGCGGGCGCGATCGTGCTCGCGCGCGGCGAAGGCGAGGGCAAGATCAGCGATCGCGGCGTGCTCACCACGCATCTGCGCTCCGACGGGCGCCATCGCGAAAAGCTGTTCGTGGACGGCGGGCCGTCCACCACGGGCACGGTGGGTCATTTGCGCATGTCCGGCCGCGACGTGTTCCGCCATGCGGTCGGCATGGTGACGGACGTCATGACGGACGCGTTCGCCGCCACCGGCACGAGCGCGCAGGACCTCGCCTGGTTCGTGCCGCATCAAGCCAATGAGCGCATCATCGACGCGTCGGCGGAAAAGCTCGGCATCGCGCCGGAGAAGATCGTGAAGACCGTGCACACGCATGGCAATACGTCGGCCGCCTCCATTCCGCTGGCGCTGTCGGTCGCGTGCGGGGACGGGCGCATCAAGCGGGGCGACCTCGTGATGCTGGAGGCGATGGGCGGCGGCTTCACATGGGGTTCGGCGCTTGTGCGCTGGTGAGGCGCGGCGAAGCTTGGGGGGCTTTTTTCGGGCCCTGTCACCCTGCGTCAGGATCACTTGACTTTACACAAGCTTGAGCCTTAGATCGGCCCCGGTTTTGATGAATATTCATTTGTTGTTTCGACTCCAATGATTGGAGCTGTCATGAAGGCGGATAATTTTGAAGCCCGGGACGGCCGCACCGTGACGCGCGCGGATCTCGCCGAGGCGGTTTATCGCCGCGTCGGCCTGTCGCGGGCGGAATCTGCGGAACTCGTCGAGGTCGTTCTCCAGGAGATTTGCGAAACGCTCGAAAAGGGCGAGACGGTGAAGCTTTCCTCCTTCGGATCGTTCATCGTTCGAGACAAAGGCGAGCGAATCGGGCGTAATCCCAAGACGGGCGTCGAAGTGCCGATCTCGCCGCGCCGGGTCATGGTGTTCAAACCCTCGAACATTCTGAAGTCCCGGATCAACGGGCAAGATGTGGCCGACGAATAACCGGGCCCTCGCCATGGAGCCGGCGCAGCCCGTCGAATCTCGCGGGTTGGAGTCCATGGAAAAAAGCAGCGACGCATACCGCACCATCAGCGAAGCGGCCGAGGAGCTCGACCTTCCCCAGCATGTCCTGCGATTTTGGGAGACGCGGTTCCCGCAGGTGCGCCCGCTCAAGCGCGGCGGCGGCCGGCGGTTCTATCGTCCCGACGATCTCGTCTTGCTGCGGGCGATCCGCCATTTGCTGTATGGCGAGGGCTATACGATCCGCGGCGTGCAGAAAATGCTGAAGGAGCAGGGGCCGCGCCAGGTCGTGGCGCAAGCGCTTGGTTCAGGCGCGCTTGGCTCAGGCGCGCTCGGTTCAGGCGCGCTCGACGGGCGGGCCGATGTGGCGCGCGCGGATTCGCGCGAGGCCGGGGACGAGGCGCCGGATTTCGGCGCCGGCGAGCCGGATGCGCCTGAAGCGGGCGCCTCGCCGGATCAAGGCTCGCGCGCGCCAGCCCCGCAGATGCGCCCCATGCCCCAGCCCGCAAGTCCGCAGCCCGCAAGTCCGCAGCCCGCAAGCGCGCAGCCGCCCCAGCCCGCGCCGCGACATTGGCAGGAGCCGCCGGCGCTGACCTTGCCGCTCTTCCACCTTGAGGAGGAGCCGGAGGCCAGAGAGCCCGCGCCGCCGGTCTCCGCCCCGCCGCCGCAGCGCCCTGCAGCGGGCCCGCGCGCGCGCCCCGTCCACGCGCCGGGCGCTGGCCTCAGCGAGGAGGGATTGCGCATGCTCGAAGGCGCGCTCGCCGAACTGGAGGAATGCCGGCGCCTGCTGCACGGCGCGGCGGCGTGAGGCGAATCCCGCCTGATGCGGTTTGTTTCGCACAGGCGGCCAAGCGCGGTTGCATGCGGGCTGGCGCTTCTCTATAAGGCCCGCAGTCGGAGTGTAGCGCAGCCCGGTTAGCGCACTAGTCTGGGGGACTAGGGGTCGTGGGTTCGAATCCCGCCACTCCGACCATTTTCTCTTCAATCTTTGATGACGGCCCTGAGGCGCTCCCGCGCCCGGGAGCGTATTGCAGCGCATTGCAGCGCATCCCGGCGACGACTTGCGGGTACATCCTCGCAGGTTGCGCAGGGTCGCGCTCGCGCGCGGTTACAGGCGGGTTACTGGTCCTAGGTTGCGCGGCTTCCGCTTTATGCCGCTTCTTCGCCCTCCTCATCCGTTCTCAAGGCTCAATCAGGCGACGAGATGTTTCACTGGTGCGAGATGGGCGGTCTTCGGGAATATTTTGTCCCCCAGAACGGTCGCTGACAGGCCGAGGTGATCGGCGAGTGCGCCTTTGAGAACGGCGCGCAGATCCATGGTCGGCTTCAGATCGCGTCCTTCGTAAAGCTGCGCGTCTTTGAGTCCGGGCCAATCGGCGACGACGCGCCCGCCGTTGACGGCGCCGCCGGCGAGAAAAGCGACCGTCGCTGCGCCATGGTCCGTGCCATTCGTGCCGTTGATGCGCGCGGTGCGTCCGAATTCCGTAATGGCGACGATGATCGTG
>CAIXDD010000192.1 GCA_903918155.1 uncultured Hyphomicrobiales bacterium | reverse complement strand
TCACCGCGCGACATGTCAACGAATGGGGCGCGGCGATCGATTTCGACGGGCCGCATGCGCAAGGCGTGCGGGAGTTCTTCATCTCAAACGCCGCTTATTGGATCGATGAATTCCATTTCGACGGCCTGCGCTTCGACGCCACGCAAAGCATCATCGATGGCTCGCGCGAACATGTGATCGCCGCCATGGCGAAGGCCGCGCGCAAGGCTGCGGGCGTGCGCGACATCGTGCTGATCGGCGAGAACGAGCCCATGGACACGCGGCTGCTGCGCCCGCTCGCCGAGGACGGCTGCGGCCTCGACGCCATCTGGAACGACGACCTGCACCACAGCGCCATCGTGGCGCTCACCGGCCTGCGGCAGGCCTATTTCGCCGACCATCACGGCGCGCCGCAGGAATTCGTCTCCGCCGCGAAATATGGCGCGCTGTTCCAGGGGCAATTCTACCTGCATCAGGGCAAGAGCCGGGGCAAGCCGGGCCTCGACGTCGCGCCCGCGGCCTTCGTGAACTTTCTTGAAAATCACGATCAGGCGGCCAATCTGCCGATGGGCCTGCGCCTGCATCAACGCTGCTCGCCTGCGCAAAAACGCGCGCTCACAACCCTCATTCTGCTTCTGCCGGGAACGCCGATGCTCTTTCAGGGGCAGGAGTTCGACGCGAGCGCACCCTTCGCCTATTTCGCCGATCATGAACCCGACCTCGCCGCGAAAGTGCGCGAGGGGCGTCTCGCGTTCCTGTCGCAATTCGACAGCCTGCGCAACGAGGCCGTGAGCCTGCGACTGCCCGAGCCCGACGCGCGCGCGACCTTCGAAGCCTGCCGCATCGATTGGGACGAGCGCGCGCGCAATAGGGGCGCCTTG
This sequence comes from uncultured Hyphomicrobiales bacterium, assembly GCA_903918155.1. GTDB lineage: Bacteria > Pseudomonadota > Alphaproteobacteria > Rhizobiales > Beijerinckiaceae > Terripilifer. Next base: position 10,201 of record CAIXDD010000192.1, on the reverse strand, counting down.
CGCTTCACGCAGGATCTTTTGCGGCTGCGCCGGCGCGATCCCGTCTTCTGCGCCCAGCGCCGCGGCGCGCTCGACGGAGCGGTGATCGGCGCGCAGGTTTTCCTGCTGCGCTTTTTCGGTCCGCGCGGCGACGACCGCTTGCTGATCGTGAATCTGGGGCACGAGATGTCGCCCGGCAGTCTCGCCGAACCCCTCGCCGCCCCGCCGATGGGACGCGCATGGACGGAAATTTTTTGCAGCGAGAACCCGGCCTATGGCGGCGTCGGCGCGCCCCCGCTGCTCATGGACGCGCTCTGGCGCATTCCCGCGCAATGCGCGCTGGCGCTCGACGCCGCGCCGATCTGCTGAGCCGCGTTCAGTCGCTGGAGTCCTTCGCGCCGGGCAGTTTCGTCATGGCGTTCATATCCGGGCGGATCGCATTGCGCACGCGCAGGCGCACGTCTTCGGGCGCGCCCACCAGCTCCGCGATGATGCGCTGCAGGTCTTCGCCGCTCATGTAATCGATCTCGGCGCGCTGGGCCTCCGCATCCTTGATGAAGTCGGGATCGCGCAAAGTGGCGTCGAAGGCGCGGCGCAGCGCGGCGACCCTGTCCTTGGGCGCGTCCGGCGTGGTGGCCACGGGCCGGCCCACCATCACGGCCTTGGAATAGAATTCCACCACAGGCTTGTTTTCCGCGCTCACGGGCAAGTCGCGCAGCAGCGGCGCCTCCATCTCGGGGTCGCGTTCGAGCCCCACCTGCACCAGCGGCACGATATGCTTGTCGGCGACGAGTTTGGGCGTGGTGGATTTGTAGCTCACCCAGGGATTTGCGCCGCGCCCTTCCACTTCCTGTCGCTCCATCGCGAGATTGACGTCGCGCCCGTCAGGATAGCCCACGACGATCTTGAACTTCGCGCCCAGAACATTGTTGAGCAGCGCAGGCAATTGGGTCGAGATGGAGCCTGCGCCGGTGGAGCCGATCAGCGTCTCGCGCTTTTTGGCGTCGTCCAGCGTCTTCGTCTGCGACATATGCCAGACGGCCAGAACCTGGTTCGACGCGCTCATATTGCCGATCCAATTGAACGTGCGCAGGTCCGCTTTCAGCGTCGTATTGAGGCCGAGCGCCTGATCGACCGGCAGGCCCTGGCTCACCATGGTGAGAATGGAGCCGTCCTTGGGCGCGGCGATGGCGACGTGGTTGGCCGCGATGATGCCGCCGCCGCCGGGCATGTTGATGGGCACGATCTGCGGCGCGCCGGGAATGTGCCGGCCGATATGGCGCCCCAACAGGCGGGCGTAGGAATCATATCCACCGCCCACGCCGGAGCGGATGATGAAGCGCACCTGCTTGCCCGAATAAAAATCCGACACGGCGTCGGCCAGCGCCGCAGCAGGCGCCCCCGCCGCCGCAAGGCCCAATCCCAATGCGATCCCGCACGGCGCGATTTTGCGCATTCCCTGCATGCGTCCCTCCCATGGCCGGCGGCGACGCCGCGCTTGCCCGTTTGCGTCAGTCTAAGCGCAGGCGCGCAAGCCCAGCAAGCCCGGCGCGCTCCCCCGCGGCGCCTAGCCCGGCGCGCCGAAGGAGAGCACGCGGTCCTGGGGAAAATCATAGAGCATGCCGGTCTGCGTCCATGACGCAGCGCAAAGCCTGAGCAGGCTGGGCGCGAAATCGTCGGGCGTGCGCAGAATGGCCGGGTCTTCGTCGGGCGCGGCTTGCGCGCGCATGTCGGTGCGCAGCGGGCCGGGATTGCACAGCATCGCGCGCACGCGGCTGTCCAGCGTCTCCGCCGCATAAGATCGCACCAGCGCATCGAGCGCAGCCTTGGATATGGCGTAGGCGCCGCGGCCCGGCGCCATGCGCGCGCGGCTGCCGTTGCCTGACGTCATGAACACCGCGCGCCCCGCCGGCGCCGCGCGCAGCAGCGGATCGAAAGCGTGGATCAAACGCCAATTGGCGCTCACATTGGCGTCCATCACCGCCAGCCAATCGGCTTCCTCGAGCTGCGCCACATGCGCGCGCGGGCCCATCATCGCCGCATTGCCGACAAGCGCGTCGAGCCGGCCCCAGCGCCTGCGCACGAAATCCGCCAGACGCGCGACATCGCCGCCGCGCGTCAGGTCGCAGACGAAGGGGATGCACTGCGCGCCTGCCTCGGCGGCCAGTTCGTCGAGCGCCGCGCCGGTGCGCGCGGCCGCGACCACCTGCGCGCCTGCGCGCACGAGATGGGCGGCGACGGCTCGGCCCACCCCGCGCGACGCGCCGGTGACGAGGGCGACGGACCCGGTGAAATCCATATGCGCGCCCGCGCTCACGTAAGTGGCGCCGACAGGCCAGCGGGTAGCAGATCGCGGCGGCCCAGAAAATCGATCATCGCCGCCTCAAAGGCTTCCGGCTTCTCGATGCAGCAGGCGTGGCCCGCGTCGTCGATCACCACATGCTCGGCGCCGGGCGCGCCCTGCGCCGTGAGGCGTCCCGCCGGCAGCGACTTGTCGAGCGCGCCATTGATGACGAGCACGGGGACCGACAGGTCCTTGAGCCGGCCGCTCATGTCGCAAGAGCCGCGCGCGCGGAAAATATGGGCGATGCTGACGGCGGACAGATCCTGCGCGTTCTCCACGAAACGCCGCAGCAGATAGTCGCCGAGCGCGCTGGCCGCGAATTCCGGCGCCACATAGCCACGCATGAGCGAGAGCAGATAGGACGCGAGATCCTGCTGCGCGAAACCGCTCACCAGCGCCTCGACATTGCGCGGCCCCGAACTCGATCCGCCCACGAGAATCGCCGCCCGCACCATAGCCGGGCGCTCGAGCGCGGCCAGCAGGCTGATGCCGGAGCCGACGCTGACGCCGGCGAAAATCGCCTGGCTCACGCCCTCGTCCGCGCATACGCCCAGCACGTCCTCCATCATGTCGTGCAAGGTGAAGGGCGTCTCCGGCTTGTCGGACAGGCCATAGCCCCGCAGGTCCACCGCGATCACGCGGAAGAAGGGCGAGAAGCGCGCGACCTGATATTGCCACAAGCGCCGATCGAACGGATTGGCGTGGATGAGCACCATCGCCGGCCCGTCGCCATGCGTTTCGTAATGGATGCGCAGGCCGTTGCGCAGACTATAGGGCACCGGAGACTCCGCCGCTCAATTGCCGAAAATCTCGCGCACGCGCTGTCGCACGCCATCGTCGACTTTCACCGTCGCCTGCACGACTTTCAGCAGCGTCGCATCGTCGCCCGGCTCGATGGAGAGGTTCATCTTCGCCGCCTCCGCCAGCATGTCGGGATCTTTCGCCATTTTCTGAAAGCCCGCGCGCAAGGCCGCCGTGATGGGCGCCGGCAAATCCGGCGGGCCGGAATAAGCGCGCCCGATGGCGCCGCCCGACGCGTAAAGACCCAATAGCGCGCGGTCCGCATCGGTCTTGGCGAATTCGAGCAGAGCCGGAACGTCCGGCAATTCAGGGTCGCGCTCGGGCAGGTCCTGCAGGATGATCTTGATCTTCTTGTCGCGCAGCCAATCCTGATGCTGCGCCTTGATGACGGCCCAGGACGTGCCGGCGCCGTCCACCTCGCCGCGCTCCATGGCGAGCATGCCGGGACCGGAAGATGGATAGCCCGAAACCACCTTGAATTTCGTGCCGGCGATCACGTTGAGAAGCCGCGGCACGGTCTCCGCGAGATTGGCCGGCCCCGTGCCCGCCACGGTCATCTCGATGCTTTTCGCATCTTCGACCGATTGCGCCTTCGACGTATGCCAGGCGAGATGAATATTGTTGCTGGAGGCGATGCGGCCGATCCACGTCAGTTTCGCGGCGTCGTATTTCGCGCCGGGATTGCGCAAGGCCTGCTCCATGGCGAGCGTCTCGCCCAGCGCGCCCAGCGCCGAGCCGTCCTTGGGCGCGACGGCGAAAATGTAATTGGCCGCCGCGAGCGAACCCGCGCCGGGCATGTTCTGCGGCGTCACCGCCGGCGCGCCGGGAACGAAACGCCCCAGATGGCGGGCCACCAGCCGCGCGTAGAGATCGTAGCTGCCGCCGGGCGCATAGCCGATCACGAGATTGATCGACTTCTTCGCCTGATAGAATTGCTCGACCGTTTGCTGCGCGCAGACCGGCGCCGCGCCCGCGACGGACGCGGCCAGGGACGCAATCGCCATTGAAACTTTTTTCATCGCACTGACCTCCGCGTCCAGTTTGGTTGCGCCTCAGGCGACGGTCTGCGCCGCCAGAAAGCCTTCGAAAGCGCGCGCCACGTCAGGCGATTCCAGATGCGCCGCATGGCCCGCGCCCTTGGCCACCAGAAGCGGCGCCGCGCCCGGCAAGCCGCGCGCATAGGCCTCGCCATGGGCGAGCGGAACCATGCCGTCGCGTTCGCCCCAGGCGATCAGGGCCGGCATGTCCGCGCGGCCCAGCCGGTCGATCAGGCTGCGATTGTAGAAATAGGGCGGCTTGAATCCGAAGAAGGAGCCGAAGCGCAACATGCCGTAGCGGCGCGTCTCCTCTTCGAGGTCGCCGCGCCCGTTGGGGAAATAGCGCTGCGCCATCGGCGCGTCGGCATCGGAAAACATCATGCGGCGCAGCGTGGCGTAATCGACGCCCCGCTCGGGCTGCGCATGCATGAAGACGTCGCCGATGAGCTGCCCCTGCACGAACAGGCCGCTCGCGCCGATCAGGCCGAGGCTGCGCACGCGCTCGGGATGACGCACCGCGATTTCCGCTGCGACCCAGCCGCCGGCGCAATGCCCCACCAGATCGAACCGGTCGATCTTCATCGTATCAAGCAATTCGAGATAGCTGAAGACGACGTCGTCAACGGAATAGAACTCCAGCTCGTCGCTGCCATTGACGCCGGGATGGGCGGGCGCGATCAGCTTGCGTCCCTTCGCAAGGCTCTTGTGGAAGGGAAACAGTTCGCCCGACACGCCATGCAGGTCCGCAAAGCCATGCAGATAGAGCAAGGGCGCGCCCTGCCCCTCTTCGATCACATTGACGATTCGCTGTCCGACCTCGATCAAGCGTTCGCTCACAGCACCGACTCCTTCATCGCCTGTTCTTCGGCCTTCGCGAAGATTTTTCCATACATGTCGCCGGTGGATTTCTTCAGCCGCGGCGCCACTTCGGTCCAGAACAGGCGCATGCTCTTGCGCGCAAGCTCGTCCGACATATTGCCCATGTGGAACTGAATGAGCAGATGGCCGACATGGGCGTGCTCCAGCACGTCCATGAAGCGCTGATACACGGTGTCCGGCGAGCCGACGATGATCGATTGCGAACGTTGCAGGTCGCCCCAATCCTGCGTGTCGCCCAGAAGCGGCGTGGTGGGATCGGAATGGCGCAGGTAATCGCGGAATTCGTTCACCGGAATATAGGGCACGCCGGGGCCGAACGTGAGCTGGCGGCCTTCGCGGCGCTGGTGGCCCTTCAGGCAATTGCGCAGGAAGTACCAGATGCCCTCGCGCGATTCCTCCTGCGCGATCTTGTCGGTCTCGCCGACATAGGTGGACATGAGAATGCCCATGCGGTTGGGCAGATAGGTCTTGCCGTGCTCGCTCAGCGTCTGCTGGAATTTCTGCACGGATTTCGCCGTCTCCTTGCCGTGGCTGCGCGAGGAGAGGAAATAGCAATATCCGCGCTTGGAGATCTCGACGAGCGTCTCCTTGGAGCGCGCGCCGGGAATCCAGATCTGCGGATGGGGATTCTGCGTGGGCTGCGGCCACGGATTGACGTAGCGCAGCGGGTAATGCTTGCCCTCGAAGGCGAAGGGACCCGGGCGCGTCCATGCCTGTTCGATCAGCTCGACGGCCTCCCAGAATTGCTCGCGCGAGGGCGCCGAGGCGACGTCGTAATTGAACGTCTCGGGGCCTGATCCCGGCGCGAAACCGGCGATGAGGCGTCCGTCCGACATATTGTCGAGCATGGCGTATTCTTCCGCCACGCGCAGCGGATTCATATAGAGCGGCAGAAGGTCGCCCAGCACGATGATCTTGCCGCGCTTGGTCTTCTGCGTCAGCGCCGCCGCCAGAAGATTGGGGGACGGCATGAGGCCATAGATGTTCTGGTGATGCTCGTTGAGCACCATGCCGTCGAAGCCCAGCTCCGAAGCGTAGACGAGCTGGTCGAGATATTGCTGGTAGAGGCCGCGGCTGCGCTCCCGGTCCCAAAGCGAATTGGGAACCGTCACCCATCCCGAATCCTGCGTGGAGTCGAAATCCTCCGCCAGATAGGGATAGGACATGAAATGCCAGCAATAGAGCTGAACTTCGTGCGTCATCTCATTCTCCTGATTGATTCTGCGCCGCTTATTCAGCGGAAAGGGCCGCCCGCAATTTTTGCGCGATCGCCGGCGGCTGGGCGTAGATTTTCGCCACCATGGCCGCGAGGTCCGCGCCGCTGATGGCGGTGATTTCGAGCTTCTGCTTGTCCGCCTCCTGATGGGCGACCGGATCGGCGAGCGCTTTCATGAACGCCTCGCGGAAGACGGCGACTTTGGCCTTGTCCACTTCCGCCGCCATGACGAAGGGGCGCGTGAACACGCCTTGCGCATAGAGCAGGTCGAGCATCGCTTTCTGCTCGGGATTTTTCGCAAAGCTCACCGAGAGAGGCACTTTCTGCGCATTGAGTTCGGGCGTGCCCACGCTCGACTCCTGCACGAGCACGCGCACGAGATTTTTCTCGAACCATTCGGGCCGCTGCGAGCGGATCGACGTCCAGCCCATGCCGCAAATGCCGCTCACCTCGCCGCGCTCGATGGCGAGGCCGACTTCGCGGGTGCCGTTGTAGCCGGCCACGAGCTTGATCTTGGCGCCCAGCACATGTTTCAGGCCGAGCGGCATGTCGCGCGTGGTGCCGCCGCTGGAGCCGATCAGAATCTCCTGCGTGTACAAATCCTCGAAGCGCTGCACCGGCGACTTGCTCGCCACCAGACAGGTGAACGCCTCCGAATTCGCGCTGCCGATATAGTTCAGCGTGCGCGCGTCATGGCGGATCTGGTCGCCCTTCGAGCTGATGAGCTGATCAAGCAGGGAGCCCGCCGACACCGCGCCCACGAAGGTGCCGTCCTTCGGCGCGATATTGGCGACATGGGAGGCCGCCGCATTGCCGCCGGCGCCGGGCATGTTGGCGGCCACCACATTGGGCGCGCCGGGCAGATATTTGCCGATGTTGCGCGCCACGAGCCGGCCATACATGTCATAGCCGCCGCCGGCCGCCGAACCGATGACGATGGTCACCTGCCGGCCCTTGTAAAAGGCCGCGAGATCCTCGGCCTGTTGCGCAGCGCCTGTCCCGATCATCGCCAGACCTGAAACGGCGGCGAGACTCATGCGTCGGAAAGCGGAGCCCATGTCGTCCTCCCTGTCGCGCGCGTTTCGACTGTCGCGCAAGCGTTTCCTTTTACGGACCCTTTCCCTTCGGCGGGCGCTTTGCGGAAATGCTAGTGGCTGCCTGGAATGCGGTCCAGCGCTTTTTATATCGGCGTACGCTCAACGGAACAGACGCGCGACAAGCGTAGCGCGCGGGGGCAGGCGCATAGGGCATGCGCGGCGAGCGGAACGCGCAGGCCAGCGCCCCGCCGACTCCGGACAACTACAGATGTGAAACTTCTTAAGCCGATGTTTCCGCTGACGTTTTCTTCAATTCCCGTAAATTTTGCGCGTTCCGCCGAAAAGGCGGGCTTCCGCCGCGAAGGGCGGAGGGGAAAAGTTGAGGAAGGAACACGCCATGTCGGTCTCCAGCGCCAATTCCTACGCCACGTCGGGATTGCACTTTTCGACGCGGGTCGGCGCCTATGCCGCGCTGGCCATCTCCATCGCCGCCATCGTCACCAGCGGCTGGGTCTATTTCACGGCTGCGAAAGCGGCTGCCTATTACGGGGTGATCATCGGCGCGACGGGCCTGTCTTTGGCCGTCGTCTTCAATGCCGGCAAAGTCGCGGCGGGCTCCGCCACCCGTTCGAATCGCGCGGTGGGCGCGCTCTGCCTGCTCGCGATGACGGTGGCGTTCGCCGTCTCCTGCCTCGCCTCATGGTTCCATGCGCGTGACATGTTCACGATCGTGCTGACGGGCGCTGCGCTCTATTTCGCGACCTTTGTCGCCTTCTCATGGGACTTCACGGACTCGCCTGAAGATTGATCCCGCGCGGGCGGTCGCGTCCCGCCCTCAGATGCGCATCACATGAAAGAGCCCGGCGCGCCGGGCTCTTTTTTTGTTGCGTGTCGCTCAGTTCTTTTTGCCGTCGGCGCCATATTGCTTGAGGAAGGCGATCACGTCGGCGATCTCCTGCGGGTTCTTGAGGCCCGCGAAGGCCATTTTCGTGCCTTTGATCTTGGCGGCCGGCGCGACGATATATTCGGCGAAGGTCGCCTCGTCCCAGGTGAGGCCGGAATTCTTGTTCGCCTCGGAATAATTATATCCCGCGACGCCGCCCGCAGGACGGCCGATCAGGCCGTTCAGCACCGGGCCGACGCCGTTCTTCGCCGTCTCGCCGACCTGATGGCAGGCGCGGCATTTGGCGAATACTTTTTCGCCGGCGGCGGCGTCCTGCGCCAGCGCGACGCCGGGCGTGAGGAAAAGAAGAGCGCCGAACGCGCCGAGAATATGCGAACGAGACATGCGGATCTCCCTAAAATCATTCGTATGTCTACGGGGGCGACCCGCCGCCGGATCACAAGTCCCGGGCGCGCGTCCGTTCGGCGCGGATCAGCGAATGGCGATCCAGGACCCGAGAAAGACCCCGGCCCCCACAAAGACGAGGCCGGCCAGCAAGATGGCGAGAAGAATGCGCAAGGTCGATCCGATAGGCGAGGCGATGGGCGGTCCGATGGCGAGACCCGCCCAGCAATTTAGCCGCGCCTGCGGTCGCGGGCACGCGCGCAAAGGGTCAGGGCGCCCGGTCGGGACGTTCAGGCGCGCGTGCGCTCGGCCGACGCCGGCGCTCCAGCCAGTCGGCCAGCAGAAGAAGCAGGGGCGGCGCCCCGACGATCCATAGAAAAAGCGCGAAGCCTGCGGTCTGCCCGTCCATGAACGCCTCCATTGGACCCGCCTGAGCGACGGCCCAAGATGACGCGCGGAAGAGCGGCGGGTTCCCCGATGCGCTCAGCCAGGAATTTCGGGATTGATGAAGGGGAATTCCGGCACCCGGACGTCGAAGGCGACGCGGTCCTGATCGAGGAAGCGCAGCACGCCGCGCATGCGCCCGGACGGCGTTCCCAGCGGACAGCCGGAGGAATGTTTGAAACTGGAATTGCCCTGAACCACCGGTTGCGTGCCGTTCACGCCGGAGCCGTGGATCTCGTAGAGCTTCTCTTTCTGGTCGTAGACGATCCAATGGCGCGACGTGAGATAGATCTTCACGTCGCCGAGATTGTGGATCACGATGTCGAACGACCAATAATAATAGTGCCCTTTCGGGCGGGAGCGCTCGGCCTGATAGACCGGAAACACCTCAACCTTCACGCCATTCGTCGTTGCGCTATACATTGCTCGCCCGCCCCGCGCCGGCCCCATGGCGGCCCCATGGCGGCCCGGCCCACGCCATTAAGGCGCAGAACGCACCGCGAAGGCAAGCCGCTAAGCTTGATATTGAATCCGATTCTCAAGCTTGGCTGATGTTCGCCCTGCGCCGGTCCGGCGGCTCAGGGTTTGGGCGCGGCCAGCTCCCCATGAAGGCGGCGCGCGGCCTCGAGCCGGGCTGCGGGCGTGGCCGCCACGCGCGCCACATAGGCTTGCAGCGCCTCCCCGCTCATCGGCGACACGGGAATATTCGCCTTGTCCGTCTCCGCCAAAAAGTCCGGGTCCGCGACCATCGCCGCGAATGCGGCGCGCAGGGCCGCAAGGCGCGGCTGCGGGGAGCCGGGCGGCAGCGCCAGCGCGCGGCCCACCTCGCCGGCGGAGACGTAAATCTCCATCAGCGTGCGCTCGTCGGCGCCGCCGAATTCGGCGAGCGCGGGCGCATCGGGAAATTCCTTGAGGCGCCGGGAGGCGATGGAGAACAGCGGCAGCAAGTCGCCCCGCGCGAGCTTGTCGCCATGCAGCGCGAGCGCATTGGCCAGCGACATGCCCGCGCCGTCGAGTTCGCCGCGCTCCATCGCGATCATCACGTCGGAGGCGCCCTTGTATCCGGCGATGATCTTGAAGCGCGTGCCGGCGGCGCGGTTCATCATCAGCGCCGACAGGGCGAAAACGTTGGCGAGCCCCGTCGCGCCCAAAGTGATCTCCCGCGCGCGCGCGTCG
>CAIXDD010000191.1 GCA_903918155.1 uncultured Hyphomicrobiales bacterium | reverse complement strand
CGGCGCGGGATTGCCGTCGACGATGTAATCGCCCTTCTCCACGACGTCGCCGTCCTGCAGATGGATGTGCTTGCCCTTCGGGATCAGATATTCGACGGCCTCCGCGCCTTCCTCGGCCGGCACGATCTCGATGCGCTGCTTGTTCTTGTAGTCGCGCCCGAACTTCACGATGCCGGAGATCTCCGCGATGATCGCGTGATCCTTGGGACGACGCGCCTCGAAAAGCTCCGCCACGCGCGGCAGGCCGCCCGTGATGTCGCGGGTCTTGGCGCTTTCCATCGAGATACGCGCGACGATGTCGCCCGCCTTGATGGTGGAGCCCGGCTCGACCGCGATGATCGACTCCACGGGGAGCGAATAGCGCGCGTCGCCGCCGCGATGCAGCTTGGCGACCTTGCCGGAGGCGTCCTTGATGATGATTGACGGCTTGAGGCTCGACGAGCGCTGGTTGAGGCGCCAGTCGATGACCATGCGCTTGGTGATGCCCGTCGATTCGTCGGCGGTCTCCGTCATGGACTGGCCTTCGACCAGATCCTCGAAGGCGACCATGCCGTCCACTTCCGTCAGGATGGGGCGGGTGTAGGGATCCCATTCGGCGATGCGCTGGCCGCGCTTCACCTTGTCGCCCTCGTCCACCTTCAGGCGCGCGCCATATTGCACGCGGTGCACCGCGCGCTCCACGCCGTCGGGACCCACGATCACGACCGCGACATTGCGCGCCATGACCATGAGATCGCCTTCGCTGTTGCGGGCGAGATGCGAATTGCGGATCTTCACCGTGCCGTCGAAATTCGACTCGATGAAGGACTGGTCGGCGATCTGCGCCGCGCCGCCGATGTGGAACGTGCGCATCGTGAGCTGCGTGCCCGGCTCGCCGATCGACTGCGCCGCGATGACGCCCACCGCTTCGCCCATATTGACCGTGGTGCCGCGCGCGAGGTCGCGGCCGTAGCAATGGCCGCAAACGCCGTTCTTGGCTTCGCAGGTCAGCACGGAGCGGATCTTCACCTCCTGGATGCCGGCGGCGTTGATCGGATCGATGTGCAATTCCTCGATCATCGTGCCCGCAGGCACCACCACCTTGCCGTCGAGGTCCACAAGGTCCTCGGCTGCGGTGCGGCCCAGGATGCGCGTGGCCAGCGAGGCGACGACCTGACCCGCGTCCACGATGGCGCGCATGCGAATGCCGCCGGTGGAGCCGCAATCACGCTCGGTGATGATGGAATCCTGCGCCACGTCGACGAGACGACGCGTCAGATAGCCCGAGTTCGCGGTCTTCAACGCGGTGTCCGCAAGGCCCTTGCGGGCGCCGTGGGTCGAGTTGAAATATTCGAGAACGGTCAGGCCTTCCTTGAAGTTCGAGATGATCGGCGTCTCGATGATCTCGCCCGACGGCTTGGCCATCAGGCCGCGCATGGCGGCGAGCTGGCGCATCTGCGTGGGCGAACCGCGCGCGCCCGAATGCGACATCATATAGATCGAGTTGATGGGCTTGTCGCGGCCCGACTCGTCCTTCTGCACGGACGAAATGCGCGCCATCATTTCTTCGGCGAGCTTGTCGGAGCACTTGGCCCAGGCGTCGATGACCTTGTTGTACTTCTCGCCCTGAGTGATCAGGCCGTCATTGTACTGCTGCTCGTATTCCTTCGCGAGCGCCTGCGTGGCGCCGACGATGGCCTCCTTCGTCTCCGGCACGACCATGTCGTCCTTGCCGAAGGAGATGCCGGCCTTGAAGGCCTCGCGGAAGCCAAGCGACATGATCCGGTCGCAGAAGATCACCGTCTCCTTCTGCCCGCAATTGCGGTAGACCGTGTCGATCATCGCCGAGATCTCTTTCTTCGTCATGAGCCGGTTGGCCACGTCGAAGGTGATCTTGCGATGGTCGGGCAGGATCTGGGACAGGATCATGCGTCCGGGCGTCGTGTCGTAGATCTTGGAGACGCGCTCGCCCTTCTCGTTATAGGTCCAGGCGCGGCCCTTGATCTTGGTGTGCAGCGTGATCGCCTTGGCGTTCAGCGCATGTTCGATCTCCGCGATCGAGGAGAAGGCCATGCCCTGCCCCTGATCGCCGTCGCGCATCAGCGAGAGATAATAGAGGCCGAGAACGATGTCCTGCGAGGGCACGATGATCGGCTGGCCGTTGGCCGGGTGCAGGATGTTGTTGGTCGACATCATCAGCACGCGCGCTTCGAGCTGCGCTTCGAGCGACAGCGGCACGTGCACGGCCATCTGGTCGCCGTCGATGTCGGCGTTGAAAGCGGCGCAGACCAGCGGATGCAGCTGGATCGCCTTGCCCTCGATCAGCACGGGCTCGAACGCCTGAATGCCCAGACGATGGAGCGTGGGCGCGCGGTTCAGCAGCACGGGATGTTCGCGGATGACCTCATCGAGGATATCCCAAACTTCCGGCTTTTCCTTTTCCACGAGCTTCTTGGCCTGCTTCACGGTGGAAGAAAGGCCCTTGGCTTCGAGGCGCGAATAGATGAACGGCTTGAACAGTTCGAGCGCCATCTTCTTCGGCAGACCGCACTGGTTCAACTTCAGTTCCGGTCCGATCACGATGACCGAGCGGCCTGAGTAATCCACGCGCTTACCGAGCAAGTTCTAGAT
>CAIXDD010000190.1 GCA_903918155.1 uncultured Hyphomicrobiales bacterium | reverse complement strand
CACTTCTTGTGCGGACGCTCGATGATGATCTTCGAAACGGCGGCCTGCTTCAGCTCCTTCATCAGGACTTCGCGGATGCGCATGTCCTCGTGAAGCAACTTGCCGTACTCGCCGCGCGAGGCGAACCAGCGGGAATCCCACGTCCGGTTGATGCCGAGGCGCAGACCGATCGGATTGACTTTCTGACCCATCGTTTTCTCCTCAGGCCTTCGCTTCGGGCTGCACTTCGCGAACGACGATCGTCAGGTTCGAGAAGGGCTTCTCCACCCGGCCGGCGCGGCCGCGCGCGCGGGCGTGGAAGCGCTTCATCACGAGCGCCTTGCCCACATGCGCCTCGGCGACGACGAGATCGTCGACGTCGAGGGAATGATTGTTCTCCGCATTCGCGATGGCGCTTTCCAGCGCCTTCTTCACCGTCGAAGCGATGCGCTTGCGCGAGAATTCGAGATCGGCGAGCGCGGTTTCAACCGGCTTGCCGCGGATGAGCTGCGCGAGGAGATTCAGCTTCTGGGGGCTCACGCGCAACATGCGCGCGACCGCCTTGGCTTCATTGTCCTTGAGAGCGCGCGGGGACTTGGGCTTCGACATCGCGTCAGCCTCTCTTCGCTTTCTTGTCCGCCGCGTGCCCATGGAAGGTGCGCGTCGGGGCGAACTCGCCGAACTTGTGATTGATCATGTCCTCAGTGACGGACACGGGGATGTGCTTCTGCCCGTTGTAGACCCCGAAGGTGAGGCCAACGAACTGCGGCAGGATCGTGGAGCGACGGCTCCAGATCTTGATGACTTCATTACGGCCCGAAGCCTGAGCGGCGTCTGCTTTCTTGAGCAGATAGCCGTCGACGAAGGGGCCTTTCCAGATCGAACGAGCCATGGATCAGCCCTTCTTCTTGCGGTCGTGGCGGGACGCGACGATGAACTTCGTCGTCGACTTGTTGCTGCGGGTCTTCTTGCCCTTGGTGGGCTTGCCCCAGGGGGTGACCGGGTGACGACCGCCCGAGGTGCGGCCTTCGCCGCCGCCGTGGGGATGGTCGATCGGGTTCATGGTCACGCCGCGGTTATGCGGCTTGCGGCCGAGCCAGCGCGAACGACCCGCCTTGCCCAGCGAGGTGTTCATGTGATCGGGGTTCGACACCGCGCCGACCGTGGCGAAGCACTGGCCGTGCACGAGACGCTGCTCGCCCGAATTGAGGCGCAACGTCACATAGCCCTGGTCGCGGCCCACGATCTGCGCGTAGGAGCCGGCCGAGCGGGCGATCGCGCCGCCCTTGCCGATCTTCAGCTCCACATTGTGCACGATCGTGCCCACCGGCATGTTCGCCAGCGGCATCGCATTGCCCGGCTTCACGTCGACCTGATTGCCCGCGACCACCTCGTCGCCGACAGCCAGACGCTGCGGGGCGATGATATAGGCGAGCTCATTGTCGGCGTAACGCACGAGCGCGATGAAGGCGGTGCGGTTGGGATCGTATTCGATCCGCTCCACCTTGCCCGCCACGTCGAACTTGCGACGCTTGAAGTCGATGATGCGATAGGTCTGCTTGTGACCGCCGCCACGGAAACGCACCGTGATGCGGCCCATGTTGTTGCGGCCGCCAGCGGACGACTTGCCTTCGGTCAAAGTCTTGACCGGCTTGCCCTTCCACAGCTGCGAGCGGTCGACGATGACCAGCTGCCTGAGACCCGGGGTGACCGGCTTGAAAGTTTTAAGCGCCATGATCGTGTCCTCGAACCCCGCTTACAGACCGGTGGTGACGTCGATCTTGTGGCCCTCGGCGAGGGTCACGACCGCTTTCTTCACATCGCTCTGCGTCCCGCGCACGCCGCGGAAAACCTTGCTTTTGCCCTTGCGCACGAGCGTGTTCACGCTCTCGACCTTCACGTCGAACAGACGCTCCACGGCCGCTTTGATCTGCGGCTTGGTGGCGTCCTTGCGCACCTTGAAGACGACCTTGTTCAGGTCGGAGGCCATGGTCGCCTTTTCGGTGATGACCGGGGCGACGATGACGTCGAAATGGCGCGTATCAGCGAACCGAGCGGACTGGCTCATTTGAATCGCGCCTCCAGCGCATCCACGGCCGCCTTGGTCAGCACGAGCTTCTCGCGGCGAATGATGTCGTAGACGTTGATGCCGGCGACCGGCAGAACGTCGATCTGCGGAATGTTGCGCGCGGCGCGGGCGAAGCTCTCCTGCACGCCGGCGCCGTCGATGATGAGCGCCGAGGTCAGGCCGATCTTCTCGAAGGACGCCTTCAGCGCCTTCGTCTTGCCGGCGTCGAAGGACGCGCCGTCCCACACCACGAGGCCGCCGTCGCGCAGTTTCGCGGACAGGGCGTGACGCAGCGCGAGCGCGCGCACCTTCTTGGGTAGTTCATGCGCATGGGAGCGCACCTGCGGGCCGAAGGCGCGACCGCCGCCGCGGAACTGCGGCACGCGGGCGGAACCGTGGCGAGCGCCGCCGGTGCCCTTCTGCTTGTACATTTTCTTGCCTGTGCGCGCGATCTCGGCGCGGTTCTTCACCGCGTGAGTGCCCGCGCGACGCTTGGCGAGCTGATAGCGGATCATGCGCGCGATGAGGTCCGTGCGCGGCTCCAGGCCGAACACCTCGTCGCTAAGCTCGATCGAGCCGGCTGATGCGCCGTCGAGAGACGTGACGTCGATCTTCACGGCTCAACCCTCCTTGTTGTCTTGCGCGGCGGCGGCGGCGCCGTCGGCGGTGCGGAACTTGCCGGGACGCGGCGCGTCCTTGGGAAGCGCCTTCTTCACGGCGTCGCGCACGGTGATCCAGCCGCCGGCGAAGCCCGGCACCGAACCCTCGACGAGGATCAGGCCGCGCGCAGGATCGGTCTGGACGACGCGCAGGTTGAGCGTCGTGACGCGCTCAACGCCCATATGGCCGGCCATTTTCTTGTTCTTGAAGGTCTTGCCCGGATCCTGACGGCCGCCGGTCGAACCGTGCGAACGATGCGAGACGGACACGCCGTGGGTGGCGCGCAGACCGCCGAAGTTCCAGCGCTTCATCGGGCCGGCGAAGCCCTTGCCGATGGAGGTGCCGGTGACGTCGACGAACTGACCCACCACGAAATGATCGGCCGTGATCTCCGCCCCGACGGGGATGACCCCGTCCTCAGGCACGCGGAACTCCACGAGCTTCATCTTCGGCTCGACGCTGGCGCGGGCGAAGCGCTCGCGCTCCGCCTTCGACACGTTCTTCGGCTTCGCCCGGCCGACGCCGAGCTGAAGAGCCGTATAGCCGTTCTGTTCCATGGTCCGATGGGCCACCACCTGGCAGCCGTCCATCTTGAGGACCGTGACCGGCAATTGCTCGCCCGCGTCGTTGAAGACGCGGGTCATGCCGACCTTCTGTGCGATAACGCCTGACCGCATGTTTTTCGTCCTTTAGGCTCTTTACGATGAAGAGGAGCCCGTTACCTGATCTTAGAGCTTGATTTCGACGTCGACGCCGGCGGCGAGATCAAGCTTCATGAGCGCATCCACGGTTTGCGGCGTGGGATCGACGATGTCGAGCACGCGCTTGTGGGTGCGGATTTCAAACTGCTCGCGCGACTTCTTGTCGACGTGCGGCGAGCGGTTCACGGTGAATTTCTCGATCAGCGT
>CAIXDD010000189.1 GCA_903918155.1 uncultured Hyphomicrobiales bacterium | reverse complement strand
TGCGGCCGAAGAACATCGGCGCGCGCCGATGCGGGCAATAGGCGTCGATCAGGCCCACCTGTCCCTGCGAATCGCGGAAGGCGATCAGGTCTTCGCCCAGCAGGCGCACGCGCAGCGGCGCGCCGTCCCGCTCGGGCAATTCGCTCGACAGCAGGAACGCCTGCCAATAGCGCCGCAGGTAACGTCCGCCGGGCGTGCCCGGTCCGACGCGGGTGAGCTTTTCATTGTCTTCGGCGCGCAGCATGTTCTGGCTTTCCGCTCCTGGCCCTCGGCCCTTGGCCTTCCGGTGCGGCCGCCGCTTCAGGCAAGCTCGGCCGACACGTCCTCCGCGCGGCCCTCTCAAGGAGCCGTCGCGGGAAGGTTAGGACCTCAGCGCGGCGCGGTCCAGCCCCCCGCTGCGCCGCCCTGCGGAACGGCGCGCGGCGTGCGCGCCGGAACGGGCGCCTAAAGCACGCCCGCGCGCTCGCGCTTGAAAATCTCGCCCTGCGCGAGCAAGGCCTCGAAATAGCCGATGGTCTTTTGCAGGCCCTCGCGCAATTGCGTGCGCGGGCGCCAGCCCAGCACGGCGGTCGCCTGCCCGATGTCGGGCCGCCGCTGTTTGGGATCGTCGGAGGGCAGGCGCTCGAAGACCAGCCTGGAGCGCGAGCCGGTCAACTCGATCACCATTTCGGCCAGCTCGCGAATCGTGAATTCGTTGGGATTGCCCAGATTGACCGGCCCCGTCACGTCCGCCGGCGTCGCCATGAGGCGCAGGAAGCCGTCGATCAGGTCGTCCACATAGCAGAAGGAGCGGGTCTGCGATCCTTCGCCATAGATCGTGATGTTCTCGCCCTTCAGCGCCTGCACGATGAAATTGGAGACGACGCGCCCGTCGTGGGGATGCATGCGCGGCCCATAGGTGTTGAAGATGCGCGCCACCTTCACCTGCAATCCATGCTGGCGATGATAATCGAAGAACAGGGTCTCCGCGCAGCGTTTGCCCTCGTCGTAGCAGGAGCGGAAGCCGATGGGGTTGACGTTGCCCCAATAGGATTCCGGCTGGGGGTGCACGGTCGGGTCGCCGTAGACTTCGGAGGTGGAGGCTTGAAAGACCTTCGCCTTCACGCGTTTGGCGAGGCCCAGCATGTTGATCGCGCCGATCACGCTGGTCTTGGTCGTCTGCACGGGGTCGAACTGGTAATGCACGGGCGAAGCCGGGCACGCCAGATTGAAGATCTCGTCCACCGCCACATAGAGCGGGAACGTCACGTCATGGCGCATCAGCTCGAAGCGCGGATCGGCGATCAGATGCTCCACATTGCGGCGCGTGCTGGAGAAGAAATTGTCCACGCACAAAACCTCGCAGCCCTGCTGGAGAAGCGTTTCGCACAGATGCGACCCGAGAAAGCCGGCGCCGCCGGCGACGAGAACGCGCTTGCCTGAAATCTGCGTCATGGGAGAAATCCCTTGCTGTTGAAACGAATGGTCGAAACGAAAAAAGAATTCGGGCGTCAGGGAAACGAAGCGCCGGGCAAACGGGCGCGGATCTCGCCGGCATAATACGCCGCCAGCGCCGATTTTGTCAGATGCCTGTCGTAATAGGCGCGCGCGGCCTGCGCCATGGCCTCCACGCGCGCAGGATCGGCGAGCAGATGCGCGCAGGCGTCGGCGGCCTGCGCGGGCGTGTCCACGAACAGGACGTCGCGCCCGTCGACCAGATCGACCGGCATGCGCACGCCATGGCGCGCCGCCACCACGCAGGAGCCTATGGCGAGGTAATCCACGAAGCGGAAACAGAAATCCCCCTGCCCCGGCAGGTCGATGACCACGCGCGCGCGCGCGACTTCCGCCAGAAACGCGCTCGGCCGCAGCATTTTGAACCCGCCCGTCAGCGCGAAGCGCCCGTCCCCCGCAAGCGCGTCGAGAAAAGGCTTGCGGCGGTCATAGCCGAAGGCCGCGCCGAAACGCGCATGGGCTTCATGGGCGAAGGCGCGCCGGTCGCGCAGGGCCCGCAGCGCCGGCAGGACCGAATCGATCCGCGCGCCCATGCCCGGCCCATAGCCGCCCGGCACGACATTGGGCCGGCCATAGCCCTCGCGCCGATATTGCATCTTGAAATAGACCAGTGCGCGGCCCGCCTGCTCCTCGTCGATGTCCGACGAATCGCCGCAATCGATGACGACCGGATAGGTCTCGCCCGCGAAGAGCGCGTCCACGATCTCGCAATTGCGGATCGGCGGACGCAGCTGCGCCGCCCGCTCCATCCGCGCGCGCGCGGCCAGCCCCTCCCGCAACGGCTCGAACCAGATCGCGAAAGGCGCCCAGCTATAGGCCTGCGGCCAAACGAGGGCGAAAGGCTCCAGCGGCGGCGCCGGCGCCTCCTGCGCAGGCCGCAGCCAGATGCTGCGCGCGCGCAAGCCCGCCTCCAGCGCGCGGTCGCGCCATCCCCATGCGGCGCCCGCCGCCGCGATCATCCGCCCGCTCATGCCTCAACGCCTCTTCACGCCGCGCCGGGCAAGCCCAAGGCAAGCGACGTGCCGACGAAAGCAGGCGCAAAACGTCGCGCGACGCGAAGACTTTCGCGAAACGCGACCCTCAGGGGGCCGGGCGGGCGAGCAATTTTTCGATTTCGGGAGCCAGCTGGTCGGGCGAAGCGGTGGAGGCGTAGCGTCCTGCGACTTCGCCGGCGCGATCCACGAGGAATTTGGTGAAATTCCACTTGATCCCTTCGGTGCCGAAAACGCCCGTCTTCGCCGCCTTCAGATGTTTGAACAGCGGATGCGCGGCGTCCCCGTTCACGTCCACTTTCGCGAACATGGGAAAGGCGACCCCGTAATTCACCGCGCAGAATTGCGCGATCTGCGCCTCGTCGCCGGGCTCCTGCCCGCCGAACTGGTTGCAGGGAAAGCCCAGAACCACGAGGCCGCGCGGGCCATAGGTTTCATGCAGCCGCGCAAGCCCCGCATATTGCGAGGTGAAGCCGCATTGGCTCGCCGTATTGACGATCAGCAGGACCTGCCCCCGCCAGCGCTCCAGCGCCACCTCCTCGCCGGAGATCGACCGCGCGGTGAAATCATAAACGCTCGTCATGGATGTGCTTCTCCGCAAGCCCTGCCCCGGCGCCCCGGGGAGTCTTCCTGTCTACGCGGGGGCGCAGGCCTTGGTTCGGCCGTCTTCGCCTTCAATTGCAAACTGGACTATGATTTGAAGGAATCAATAGTTCAGTCAGGAGTTTGCAAGGTGTATTTCGAAGCCATGGCGGCCAGTCTCGAAGCCACCGGCGCCTATCGGGTGCTGCGCAAGCTGGAGCCCCGCGCGCGGCTGATCCCCGAGGAGGCGACCGATCCCCGCAACCTGCGCGCCGGCCTGTTCGTAGACGTGGAGACGACGGGGCTGGATCCCGAACGCTGCGAGATCATCGAACTCGCCATGGTCCCTTTCGCCTATGGGGCGGACGGGCGCATCCATTCCACCGGCGCGCCCTTTCAGGGATTCAACGAGCCGGCCGCGCCCATTCCAGCCGAGATCACGCAGATCACGGGCATCACGCAGGACATGGTTGCCGGCCATGCGCTCGACAGCGCCGCCGTCGAGGCCTTTGTGGAGGGCGCGAATCTCATCGTCGCCCACAACGCCGCTTTCGACCGCAAATTCCTCGAACGGTTCAGCCCCGCTTTCGAAAACAAGCCCTGGGCCTGCTCCATCGATCAGGTGAACTGGAAGGCGGAAGGCCTGGAGGGCGTGCGGCTGGGCTATCTGGTGGCGGGCGCCGGCTTCTTCTACGACCGCCACCGCGCGCTCAACGATTGCTACGCCGCCATCGAACTGCTCGCCAGGCCCCTGCCCCGCAGCGGCGAGATCGCCTTCGCGCAATTACTCGAAAAGGCGCGCAAGCCCGCCTGGCGGATCTGGGCCGCGCAGGCGCCCTTCGACATGAAGGACGCGCTGAAGGCGCGCGGCTATCGCTGGGCGGACGGGGCGAACGGCGCGATGCGCGCCTGGTGGATCGACGTGGACGAGGACGCGCGCGAAGCCGAACTCGCCTTTCTCGAAGCCGAGATTTATGGTCGCCCCGTGGACGCGCCGATGAAGCGCATCGACGCCTATGTGCGATTCTCAAGCCGCGTCTAGGAGCCCCATCATGCAGGACCGCCAAGGGACGCTGGAAGCGCGGCTCGACGATCTCGAAGTGCGCAGCGCCCATCAGGAGAAAACCATCTCCGAGCTGAACGACGCGCTTGCGCAACAATGGCGGCGGATCGAATTTCTCGAGCGCGTCGTCACGCAATTACGCGAAGAGCTGCGCAATGCGCAGCCCCAGCGGGAGGGCGAAGAGCCGCCCCCGCCCCATTATTGAGGCGGACTCGTCGATGGACCGTCGTCTTTTCATCGCCGCCTGCCTCGCCGCGCCGTTGCCCCCCGTCCCTGCGCGCGCGCAGGCGCAGGCCAAAGACCAACTCGCCGATTTCGGACTCGTGCTGCTGCACGGGAAAGGAGGGGGTCCGGGCGGCGTGATCGCCTCGCTCGCCCAGCATTTGCGCGCGCAAGGCGCCCGCGTCGACATGCCCCGCATGGAGTGGGCTGGCGAGCGTGGACGACCTGCGGGCTATTTCGTCCCCTACGAGCAGGCGCTGCGACCCATCGGCGCGGCTCTCGCGCGCCTGCGCGCGCAAGGCGCCCGCAAAATCGTTCTCGCCGGCCAAAGCCTCGGCGCCAACGCCGCCATGGCCTATGTCGCGCGCAACGGCGCAAGCGGATTGGCCGGCCTCGTCGCGCTGGCCCCCGGCCACACGCCCGAGCGATTCCGCCGGCCCGAGATCCTGCGCGCACTGGAGGAGGCGCGCGCGCTCAAGACGTCAGGACAGGGCCAAACCCGCCGCGCGTTTCCCGACGCGAACGACGGGCGGACCTTCGACGTCGAGGCCAGCGCCGAGGCCTGGCTCTCTTATTTCGAGCCGGACGGGCCGGCCTATATTCCCCGCAACGCCGCGCGCTTGCCCTCGATTCCGTTTCTGTGGGTGATCGGCCGGCGCGACAATCTGCATGCGGCGGGCCGCGGCTACGCCTTCGACCGCGCGCCGCGCCACGCCCGCAGCCTCTATCTGGAGATCGACGCGGACCATATGAGCACGCCCGACCGCGCGCGCGCCGATGTCGCCGCCTGGCTGCGCACCCTGTGAGGCGCGACGACGAGACTGGAGCAAGCCCATGATCTGCCCCTTCTGCAAGGGAACCGGAATGATCCTCGTCGAGCGGCGCGCGCAGCCCTGCCTCGAATGCGGCGGATGCGGCCATTCGCATTGCTGCGACGGCCTGCAGGCCTGCGGCGAGGTGGAGGGCGACGACCGGCTCGAACGCGCGCGCGCCCCCGCCGGACCCATCGGCGGCGCCTCGCTCGCGCGCGCCTTCACTCCGCCGGTTGATGCGCCAGCGTCGGACGCGCCTGCGCGGCTGCGCGAGAACGGTCGCGCGCCAATATGAGATAGGCGGTCGGCACGACGAACAAGGTGAGCAGCGTGCCGAACGACATGCCGCCCACGATCACCCAGCCGACCGAGCGCAGGCCCATGGCGCCGGCGCCATTGGCGAGCGCCAGCGGAATCGCCCCGCACACCATGGCGCCCGTCGTCATCAGGATCGGACGCAGGCGCAGCGAAGCCGATTCCACGATGGCCGCCGCCTTGCTCGACCCGCTCTCCTGCAGCGTATTGGCGAATTGCACGATCAGGATGCCGTGCTTGGTGATGAGGCCGATCAAGGTGACGAGGCCGATCTGGCTGTAGATGTTGAGCGACGTGCCCGTGAGCTTCAGGGCGAGCAACGCGCCCGTGAGCGACAGCGGCACCGTGCACATGATGATGAGCGGATCGAGAAAGCTTTCGAACTGCGC
Source organism: uncultured Hyphomicrobiales bacterium (assembly GCA_903918155.1). Taxonomy (GTDB): domain Bacteria; phylum Pseudomonadota; class Alphaproteobacteria; order Rhizobiales; family Beijerinckiaceae; genus Terripilifer. Next base: position 18,148 of record CAIXDD010000189.1, on the reverse strand, counting down.
AGCGAGCACCAGGAAGATGAAGCACAGCGCAAGCAGGAAGATGAAGTAAAGGCTCGATCCCGACTCGCGGAACTCGCGCGAAATGCCCGAATAATCGTATTTCGCCGTGGCGGGGAGCGTTTTCGCCGCCGCCTTCTCCATGATGGCGAGCGCCTCGCCCAGCGCAAAGCCCGGCGCAAGATTGGCCGTGATCGTGGCCGAGCGGAACTGGTTGAACCGGTTCAGCTCTTTCGGCGCCACCGATTCCCGCGAGGAGACGATGCTGGTGAGCTGCACCATCGCGCCGTTGCGCCCGCGGACATAAATGTCCTCGAGATCGCCCGGCGTGCGCCGGTCGTCGGATTGCACCTGCACCACGACGTCATATTGCTCGCCGTTCTGGATGAATTTGGTGACCTTGCGCCCGCCCAGCAGCGTCTCCAGCGTGCGCCCGACCGCCAGCACGCTGACGTCGCGGTCCGCCACGCGCGTGCGGTCCATCTCCACCTGCAATTGCGGCTTGTTGAGATCGAGGTCGCTGTCGAGATTGACGAAAGCGGGAGTCTTGCGCGCCTCCTCCATGACGGCGGCGACGAATTCCTCGAGCTTGTCGTAACCCTCGGCGGTCTGGATGACGAATTCCACCGGCCGCGCGCGCGGGCTCTGGCCGAAGGAGCCCGGATTGTTCACCGCCATGCGCACGCCGGGAATGAGCGCGAGCTTGGGCTGCAATTCCGCCGCGATGTCGATCTGGCTGCGATTGCGTTCGCCCCACGGCTTGAGCCGCGAGAAGGAGATCAATTCGTTCACCGCGCGTGAGCCGATGATGACGAAATAGCTCTCCACCTCCGGAATGTCCTTGAGGAGGGCCTGCATCTGCGCGGAATAGCGATTGGTGAAATCGATGGTCGATCCCTCCGGCGCAAGGCCGGTCGTGTAGAGAACGCCGCGGTCCTCGATCGGCGCAAGCTCCGATTTCAGCGAGGTGAACAGAACATAGCCGCTCGCCGTCACCGCCAGCGCCACGCCGATCACGACGGAGCGGCGCGCCAGCGTCCAGTCGAGCAGGCGCCGATAGCCCGCGCGCAGGCCGTCAAGCCAGCCTTCCACGAGATTGTAGAAGCGGCCATGCGTTTCATGCGTCTTGAGCATTTTCGAACACATCATCGGGCTCAGCGTCAGCGCGACGAAACCCGAGACGAAGACGGCGCCCGCAAGCGTGAGGGCGAATTCCGTGAACAGCTTGCCCGTGCGCCCCGGCGAGAAAGCGACGGGCGCATAGACGGCGGCCAGCGTCAGCGTCATCGCGATGACGGCGCCGGACAATTCCTTGATGCCCACGATCGCCGCTTTCACCGGCGCGAGCCCTTCCTCGATATGGCGGTGGATGTTCTCCAGAACCACGATGGCGTCGTCCACCACAAGGCCGATGGCGAGCACCATCGCCAGCAGGGTGAGCGCGTTGATGGAGAAGCCCAGCGCCGACATGATCGTGAAGGCGCCGATGAGCGACAGCGGGATCGTGACCAGCGGAATGAGCGTGGCGCGCAGCGTGCGCAGGAACAGGAAGATCACGACCACGACGAGGAACGCGGCTTCCGCGATGGTCTTGTAGACGTTCTTGATCGATTCCTCGATGAAGACCGCGCGGTCGTAGCTCACGTCGATGCTCATGCCCGCAGGCAGGTCGCGCGAGATCTGCGGCAGGACCTTGCGCAGCGCAAGCGACACGTCGAGCGGATTGGCGGTCGCCTGTTTGACGGCGCCCAGAATGATCGCGGTCTCTCCCTTAAAGGTGGAGGTGCGCCGCTCATCCGAGGGCCCCAGCTCCACGCGCGCAAGATCGCTCAAGGTGACGGGAAATCCTTCGACGTCCTTCACGACGATGCGACGGAACTGCTCCGGCGTCGACAGACCCGTGCGCGCAAGCACGGTGAATTCGCGGTCCGGCCCTTCGATGCGCCCCGAGGGCACTTCCACATTCTGCTGGCGCAGCGCGGCCTCGACGTCCTGCACGGTGAGGCCATGCGCGACGAGCCGCAAACGGTCCACCCAGATGCGCATGGCGTAACGTCGCTCGCCGAAAATGCGCACTTCGGAAACGCCGGGCAGGTTCTGCAATTGATTGCGGATGAAGCGCGCCGCGTAATCGGACAATTCGAGCGGGTTATGGCGGTCGCTCAGAAGCGCGATATTGACGACGGCCTGCGCGTCCGCCTCCACTTTCGCGATGATCGGCTCTTCGGTTTCGGCCGGCAGCTGCTTGCGCACGCGGCCCACGCGGTCGCGCACGTCATTGGCCGCGGTGTCGGGACTCGTGCCAAGCGTGAAGCGGACCTGGATCTGGCTTTCCTCGGGGCGGCTGCTCGACGTGATCACCTCGATGCCGGCGATGCCGGCGATGGAGGCCTCCAGCACCTGCGTGACCTGGCTTTCGATGATCTCGGCGCTCGCGCCGGGATAGGTCGTGCGCACGTTCACGACGGGCTGGTCGATGTTGGGATATTCGCGGATCGTCAATTGCCCGTAGGACACAAGGCCGCACAGCAGCACGAGCAGGCTGAGGACCGTCGAGAAGACGGGGCGGCGGAAGAATATCTCGAACATGCGCCTACGCCCCCGAGCCCGAATTCACCACATTCACGGCGGCGCCGTCGCGCAGCCTTTGCTGGCCGGAGGTGACGACTACGTCGCCCGGCGCGAGCCCTTCGCGAATCTCCACCTTGCCGGGAAGACGCTGGCCCAGTTTCACCTCGCGCTGCGACGCCTTGCCGTCGCTCACGCGATAGACGAGCGTGCGCCCGCCCACGGGGAAGATCGCCGATTCCGGCACCAGCACCGCATTGGGCCGCTGTTCGGTGATGACGCGGATGCGCGCGAAAAAGCCCGGCGCCAGCGTGCCCGTGGGATTGGGCACATTGGCGCGCATGCGAATGGCGCGGCCGTTCACGTCGATGGAGGGATCGATCGCATAGATCTTGCCTTCGAAGACGACGCCGGGCGCGGCGTCCGACGTCACGATGATGGTCTGGCCCGCCCGCACTTTCGGCGCGTAGGTTTCGGGCGCCCGGAAATCGACCTTCAGCGGATTGACCTGCGCCAGCTCCACGATGCGCTGACCCGGCTGCACGAAAGTTCCCGGACTGACCGCGCGCAGGCCCACCACGCCGTCGAAGGGCGCGTTGATCGTCGCCTTCTGCAGGCGCGCTTCGGCGAGCGCGAGATTCACCTGCGCGGCGCGAAAGGCGGCGTTTTGCTCGTCGCGCGCGCGCTGCGTGCCGCTTCCCTTGTCGGCGAGCATTTCCGCGCGTTCGCGATTGGCGGCCGCAAGCGTCATGTCGGAACGCGCCTTGTCGAGTTCGGCCTTGAGGATCGTCGCGTCAAGCTCGATGAGCACGTCGCCCGCCTTTACGCCGGCGCCTTCGTCGAACTGGATTTGCGCGATGCGTCCCGCGATCTCGGGCGCGATCACCACGGCTTCATTGGCCTGCAGGGTGCCGACGGCGCGGATCTCCTCCGTCACCTCGCCGATGGAGACTTTCTCGGCCTCGACGGCGACGCCGGCGCTTTGCCCGCCGCGGGGCGGCTGCGACTGAGCCTGAGCTGACGTTGGGACAAGGCCGGACGCATGAAGACCGCCGACCGCAAGGCAAGCCGCCGCGAATAGAACAAGAGCCGCTTCCCTGCGCATCCCGGACTTCCCTCCCTGACTTTTCTGGGAGCGAACAATAATCCCATCGCCGAGGAAGCCAAGCCGAAAGCGTCGGCGCGCCGGGGCCGCCCGCCAAAAGCAAAAAGCCGCCCTGGGGGGCGGCTTTCGCAAAAGAGCGTCGAAGGATCAGCGCTTCGAGAACTGGAAGCTGCGGCGGGCTTTCTTCTTGCCGTACTTCTTGCGTTCCACCACGCGCGAGTCGCGGGTGAGGAAGCCTTCCTTCTTGAGCGCGGGGCGCAGATCCGGCTCGAAATTGGTGAGCGCCTTGGCGAGGCCATGGCGCACGGCGCCCGCCTGCCCAGACAGGCCGCCGCCGGCGACCGTGACCATGAGGTCATATTGGCCGAGGCGCTTGGCGATCACCAGCGGCTGCTGAACGATCATGCGCAGCACCGGACGGGCGAAATAGATGTCGATCGCGCGGTCGTTGACGACGATCTTGCCGGAGCCCGGCTTGATCCAGACGCGGGCGACCGCGTCCTTGCGCTTGCCGGTCGCATAGGCGCGGCCGAACTTGTCGAGCTTCTGCTCGTACTTGGGCGCCTCGGAGGCCGCAGCCGCCGTCGCGCCCTTGAGGTCCTGCAACGAGGAAAGGGTGTCGGCCATTGTCAGGCGCTCCTGGAGTTCTTGCGGTTCAAGACGGCGACGTCGAGCGTCGTCGGGTTCTGGGCGGCGTGCGGATGCCCCGCGCCCTTATAGACGCGCAGATTGCCGAACTGCTGACGGCCCAGCGTGCCGCGCGGCAGCATGCGCTCCACCGCCTTCTCGACGATGCGCTCCGGGAAGCGGCCTTCGAGGATGAACTTCGCCGAGCGTTCCTTGATGCCGCCGATGAAGCCGGTGTGGTGATAGTACATTTTCTGATCGCGCTTGCGGCCGGTCAGGACGACCTTGTCCGCGTTCACGACGATGACGTTGTCGCCGTCGTCGACGTGAGGCGTGAAGGAGGCCTTGTGCTTGCCGCGCAAGCGTATGGCGACGATCGTCGCCAGACGGCCCACGACGAGGCCCTTGGCGTCGATCACCACCCATTTCTTCTCGACGTCTTCCGTACGGGTCGAGGTGGTTTTGCCGAACATGTGAATTTCCTGTCTCGGGGGGCCGCGCAGGCGCGGACCGCTCGGGGATGGCGGCTTATAGGAGAGGCCGCGCGATCTCGTCAAGGGAAAAGCCCGAAAAAGCCCGTTTCAAAGGGCTTTTTCGCATGGGGTATTCAGATACCGTATTTTCAGGCCGGGAACCGCGCCTCCGCCCAGGCCGGCACGGCCTCGATCAGCCCGCCCAGCGGGCCGGAGGTGAGGAACAGCACCGCGCAATCCTCCCCCAGCGCCGCCCCGATGCGCTCCACCGCCGGCCCCTGCTGCGTGAGGGCGTGGGCCGATGCGCCCGCCGCCTTGAGCCGGGCCATGATCTCCCCATGGCTCGCCTGGTCATGGGTCCCCGCCCCCTGATCGGCCGGGCTCCAGACGAAGACCTCCGCCGCGCCGGCGAAGGCGTCGTCGTACCAATGGAGCGTGGCGCGATTGCGCCAGGAGAAGGTGTGCGGCTCGAAGACGACGATGAGCCGGCGCTCGGGGAAATGCCGCTTCATGGCGGCGATGGCGCTGCGCGCCTTGTCATAGGAGGAGCCGAAGCCTTCGAACATGGGAAGGCGCGTCTTCTCCGACTTGCGGTCGAGGCGACGGCGGATGCCCTTGAACGAGGCCATGGCCTGCGCGAAGCCCTGCGCGCCGACCAGATCGCGCGTGAGCAGGAAGGCGCCGACGCCGATCATGTTCTCGATATTGTGCAGGCCCAATTGCCCGGTCTCCACGCGCACGACGTCGCGCCCCGCGCGCGTGAGCGTGAAGCGCGTGCGCTCGCCCCATGCGATGTCGCGCACGCCCCAGTCTCCCGTCTCCACGCCATAGGTGGCGATCTTGCGCGGCAGCGAGTCGAGAAAGCGGGCCGACAGGTCTCCGCCCGTGGAGGCGAGGATGGTCGCGTCCGCAGGCGCAAGCTCGATGAGCTGGCGGAACGGCGCGAGATAGCTCTCCACCGTGGGGAAGACATTGACGTGATCATGCGCCAGCGGCGTGATGAGAAGATGCGCAGGCCTGTAATGAAGGAATTTCGACCGCTCGTCCGTGTTCGAGGAGGGATATTCGTCGCCCTCCAGCAGCAGCAGCTCGCCCGCGCCGATGCGCGCGGCCGTGGGCGGCGACAGGGGCGCGGCCCCGATCATGAAGGAGGGATCGAGCCCCGCCTCGATGAGGACATGCGCCATCATCGACACGCTCGTCGTCTTGCCGAACGAGCCCGCCACGACGATGGGCGAGCGCTCCCTGGCCAGCAGGCCCAGCACGTCGGCGAAGGACAGGATCGGCGCGCCGCCCGCGAAGGCCTGCGCGACTTCGGCGTTCGTCTCGGGCACGAGCCGCGCGTTCTTGCCGATGACGATCGCCTCGACGCCTGCGGGAATGTTGCCCGGCGCATAGGGCGTGCGCACCGCGATGTTCTCCCGCGCCAGAACGTCGGAAATGGGGGGATAGATCGCTTCGTCCGAACCCGTCACCGCCACGCCCAGATCGCGCAGCAACAGCGCCGTCGCGCTCATGCCCACGCCCGCCACGCCGATGAAATGCACGCGCCGATAAGGAAAGCTCTTCATGCAAGGCTCACTTCATGCAGGGCTCATTGAACGCCGCCGCCGCCGCCGATTCGAACTGCGCGAGACTAGCAGATGCGCTCAGGCCGGCGGCACGGAATAGGTGGCGGTGGCGTGGGCCACCGGCTCCGCGCGCCCGTCCGAGCGCAGCCACGCCTCCCCCACCACGAGGCGGCGCCCGAGCTTCATCAGCCGCGCCTCCGCCACAAGGTCCGTGGGATCGGGCTTGCGCAGGAAATTGATGTTGAGATTGGTGGTCACCGTCAGCGCGCCCTGCGAGAGATGCGCGCGCGCGGGATCCTCGCCCACCCCCATTTGCGCGAGAATGGCGACGTAAATCGCCACATCCGCCAATTCGAACATGGAAGGGCCGGACACCGTGCCCCCCGGCCGCAACCGTCGCTGACTGAAGCGCTGGCGCACGCGCGCGAACATATCGCCCGTCTCCTCCACGCGGTAATCGGGCGCGATCTGCGCGAAATGCGCGGCGAAAAAGGCGTTGATCTCGTCGGCGGAGAGGCGCTTCATGGGGAAATCCTGACCAGCGCGTCGATTGCCATGGTCGCGGTCCGCCCGCAAGGCCTGCGAAGGGCGAACCCGCCGCCGGCGCGCGGAAACCCGCATCGGCGCGGCCGAACCCACCCAAGGATAACCCATGAGCGAGGCTTATTCCGACGATCTCCTGCGCGACATTCTCGCCGCGCCCGGCCTCATCGCCCTCGTCGGCCTCTCGAACAATCCCGCGCGCGATTCCCACGCGGTGTTCCTGGACCTGCTCGCGCGCGGCTTCGCGGCGGTGGGGATCAATCCCGGCCTGGCGGGGCAGAAGATCGGCGGCGCGCCGGTCTATGCGCGCCTCGCCGACGCGCCCGGCCCCATCGCGATCGTGGACGTCTTCCGCAATTCGCAGGCCGCCGGCGAAACCATTGACGAGGCGCTCGCCTTGCCCAGCCCGCCGCGGGCGATCTGGCTGCAATTGGGCGTCGTGAACGAGGCCGGCGCGGCGCGCGCGCGCGCATGCGGCATGCAGGTGGTGATGGACCGCTGCATCAAGATCGAGATCGCCCGCCTGCGCGCCCGCCCGCCCGAGCGCTAGCGCAACAGGCGCGGCGGCCGGGGGATCGTCTGTTCGAACATCGATTGCAGCGACGAAAGAATTTCCTGCGACGTCCGGGCCTTGAAATAAGCGCCGTTCGACGCGCATTGGCGGAACCGCTGGTCCTGCAGGGGCAGGATGTAGTTTTCGATGAAGGCGAAGCGGTGCGTGTCGTGATCCCCGCGGATGTCCGGCTTGGGGACGATGTAATCGATGTTCAGCGGCAGAAGCGTGACGCCGGAAATATTCTTCACGGGCGCGCAGAGATAGGGATCGAGCCCGCTGAAATTGTTCAGATAGGAGGGGGCATAGGCCATGATGTCCGTATCGCGCGGCCAGGTGTTCGTCGGGGGATCATACAGCGTGTTGGAGCTCAGCCCGTCCGTGGCGAACAGAACATAGACCATCGGCTTGTTGAAGCTTGAACCGTCGCCGCGCGAACCCGAGCTGATCTTGTTGGCGATGTAGTTCATCATCGTCTTCACGTCCGTCGATCCGCCCTTGCGCGTCAGCTCCATGCCGGCGGCGGCGGTGCGCACCGCATCAAGATTGGGCGTGGGGGCGATCAGCTCGACGGGATCGGCGCTGAATGTGTAAAGCCCGATGCTGAACTGGTCCGATTTCACGCGGATCGTTTTCGCCTTGTCGAGAATCTGCGTGACGCCGGCTCGAATGACGTCGATGCGCGTGTCGATGCCCAGATTCCGCGCGTAGGTATATGACGTCACGCCGCCGCTCACGTCGTAGAATTTGGTCTGCGGTCCCGCATCGAGATGACAGGCGATGGCGCAGTGAATGAGATTGTACAATTTCACCTGGCCTTCTTCGCTCGCCGCAATGCCCATGGAGGCTGAATTGTCGACGACGACGAAAATCTTCACATAGCCGGGCATGGTCACCGAGGATTGCGAATCGCCCACCATATTGATGGCGCCGCCTCCTCCGAAGACGCCGCTGAAATTCGCCTTTGTGGCGGCGCCCCATTTCACCTGGGCAGAGATCAGAAGACCATTGATGGTCAACGTGACCTCGGGCTCGCTGACGCTCGTGTCGGGCGTCTTGCCCGCGCTGGCCTTGAACTGGCTGCGGCCGGCGTCGATGCCTGCGGCGATGGCGGCGTTGGCGTCTTTCGTGGGAAGCTGCAAGACCGCCGCCGCGCGATTGATCGCGGCCAGCGCGGCGGCGTCGGCGGCGTTCTCCAGATCGCTCTTGGCGGTCGAGGCTTTCCAATGATCCAGCGCGAGGCCGCCCATCCCGACGAGCGGCACAAGCATCAATCCCGTCAGAATTGCGAAATTGCCGCCCGCATCGGCGGCGAAGCGACGCGCGCGACTCATGAAGGACGCGACGAACGTGGATGCCAAACCGTTCATGATCATGCGAGCCTCGCGTTTCAGCACCAGCGGACGGGGATGTCCCGCGTCGCGTTGCGTTGAAATTTCACCGTGTCGAGATAGCGCGGCGCAAGGAAGGCTGCGCGATGAATGACGAAATTCTTGACGAAGCGCGCGCCGAACAAGGGCGTGAACGTGTAGACGAAATCCGCGACCACGACGCTGCCCGGCCCATAGAGGGAGGCGGGAACGCCGGTGAAGGAGGGCGTGGATTCGTCGGAGATTTGCTGTTGCTTGCCGCAGGCCCGCCCGATTGATTTGTCATAGGAGAAACTGTCGGTGACGAAGGCCTCATAGGTGCAATTGTCGCTGCAGCCGGCGCTCGTGGGACGAAACTCGATGCTGGCGAGCGCGGCGGGGTGAAGCGTTTCATAGGAGGGGCCGATTTGCGAATCCTCCGCCAGCGTGGGAATCAACAGGCGCGATTGCGCGATGAAGATCAAACCTGATTCGTGCCGGTCGCCCGTGCTTGTGGCGAGCAATTGCGCCATATTCGCCGCCGCATTGGAAACGCGCTTGGAGATCATGAAATAGCGCGACGCCTCGATGGAGCCCAGAAACATCAGGATCAGAAACGGCATCACGAGAGCCATTTCGATCGCCGCGACGGCGCGCGAGCAATCGCCGAATGCGCGCAAGCGGGCGGACAGCGGAAAAGAAAAGCGTCGATGTGTCATCATGCGCAATCGCCGGAAACAGGCGTCCCCCCATAGGGCTCGACCCGGAACACATGGTTCGACACCATGGCGTATACGGTCCCGTCGCCGGCCTTGATCTTTTTGGGCAGCCAAAAACCGCTGAAGACGGGGATCTGGATCATCGCGCGCACAAGAACGATCTTGCCGTCGACGCCCATGCAGAATTGGTTCTTCGAATTGTCGGCGTCGGGCGCCTTCATTTGCGCATAGCTGACGTTGTCGGCGGTCCACCAATCGATGATCGTGGTGTTCCACGCCCCGACGATGCGCACGTCCACGGAGATATTGTTGCAATCATAAGCGATCGAAAGGCGGTCGCAGATGCGCTGGCGGAATTGCGCTTGCGTCACGCGCTGCGTCTGGGCGGCGCCGACCTGCATGGAGCGCGTTTCATAGCGCACGGCGTTGTCGAATTCGGAGGCGAGGAAAAGCTGCAGCCCCATTTCAAGCAATGCGAGCATCATGAGGCAGAAGGGGAAGATCAGCAGCGAGAATTCCACCGCCGCCGCCCCGCCGTCGCATCGACGCGCGCGGGCGAGACGACGCGCGAATGCGCGCCGGGCAAGGCGCGCCGCACGCAACGCGTTCTGCGCAATGTGAAACTGGCTCGTCATCAAAATCGCCGACCTTTAAAACGTCGACGATGCTAAGCCTTGGACGTTAAGACGCCTCTAAACGGCAGGGTGAACGAATCCTTCCCCGCGCGGGAGCCGGGGCGGCGGACGGGCGCGCGAAACGCGCTCCCCCGCCCCGGATGTCCGTTTCGTCAGCCGCTCTTTTTGGCCATGACGAAATCATATTCGATGGTCGCGTAAGGCGCGTCGCGTTTGCTGCCGTCGGGCGCCACGCCCGGGGGATGTTCGGGATAATCGCGCACGAGTTCGTCCTTCACGCCGAACACCGCGTCGCTGTCGAGATATTTGTCGGCGCGGTCGAACACATGGGTCACGAGCTTGCGATGGCCCGGCGCGTGGATCATGAAATGCAAATGCGCCGGACGCCACGGATGGCGGCCCTGCGCCTTCAGCATCTCGCCCACGGGCCCGTCGGTGGGCACGGGATAGAAGGTGGGCTTCACCGTCCAGAAATGGAACCGGCCCTTGTCGTCGGCGACGAAGCGGCCGCGCCCGGCGTGCCCGCCCAGTTTCGCAAGCTGCTGCACGTCATAGAAGCCGTCGTCGTCGGAATGCCACACATCGACCAGGGCGCCCGCCAGCGGCGACCCGTCCTCCGACGACACGCTGCCCGAGACATAGGCCGGCGTTCCGCGCATGGAGCCGGCGATGTCGGCCCCCAGCGGGAAGACCTCCGGGTCCTCCACATAGAAGGGGCCGAGCACGGTCGATTGGGTGATCTTGCCGCCCACGGGATTGTTCACGGCGTCCACCAGCATGGAGACGCCGAGCGTGTCGGAGAGGAGCACGAATTCCTGCCGCGAGCCGTCGCAGATCTTGCCGGTGCGGGTGAGGAAGTCGACCGCGTATTCCCATTCCTCATAGGAGGGGCGCACGTCGCGCACGAAATCATGCAGATGCCTGACGAGCGAGGCGCAGACCTCCTTCACGCGCGGATCGGTGGAGGTGGAGAAACGCTCGATGACGGCGTCGGTGATGGTCTGTTCGTTGAAATTGCGCATGGGTCGATTCCCGTTCTGTCGCCTCGCGGCCTCGCCGCAGTCCTTAATCGTGTCCCCAGCCCAGCGGCGCGCCGGCGAGCCAGGCCGCGCCGGCCTTGTAGAGCGCCTCCACCCGTTCGCCCTTGAGGCCGGGCATGTTCTTTTTCACCGGATAGCCGATCTTGGCCTGAAGATAGGCGAGGTGGCGATAGCCCTCGGGGAAACTTTCGAGCAGCTCCGCCTCCAGCGGCACGCTCGCGCCCGGCGTCACCGGGTCCATCCGGTCCTTTTCATAGATCGGCTGGCGCAGGATGAAGCCCCAGCGGCCGTTGCGCTTCTCCAGGAAATCGTAGAACCGGCCCGTGCACACCACGTCCACGAGCACGTCATGCACCTTGGCCCGCTGGTTGATGTGCATCTTGGTCATGGCGATGGCGCGCTCGCCCTTCACCTCGCTGGTGTGGGCCCCCTGAAAATGGAGGATGCTGACGCCCTTGGCCCAGCCCTCCTTGTTCATGGCGATGAATTCGTCGCCCGTGCCCTGCGTCCAGGTGGCGAGCATGCGCCCTTCCGAATGCCAGACGGTGCGGAACTGCTCCCACATGCCCGCGTCGCGCCAGAGCACCCAATTGTCGATGAGCTGGCGGATGGCGAGGCGGTCGTCGAGCGTCTGGTCCATGGAGGCGGTCCTCGGATTTTTTGCGGGGTTCGGCGGCGGCGCCGGTCGCCTCCCTCTTATCGGGCGACGCGTCCGGACGAAAGGCCCCGGCGCTTCCCAAGGCGGCGGCCGGGCGCTAGGTTGCGCAGGCGCTCTCCGCTTGCGCTCGCGCCCGCCCTCCGGCTTGGCCCGCTTCCTCCCGCTTCCGGTGCCCCATGCTTCCGCTCGTCCTTGGCCTTGTCCTCTTTTTCGCGGTCCACACGCTGACGACCCTGCGCGCGCGCCGGGCCGCCCTTGTCGCGGGCATGGGCGAGACCGGCTACAAGCTCGCCTATTCGGCGGGCTCCCTGCTCGGCCTTGCGCTGATCGTGTATGGCTTCGGCGCCTATCGCGCCGCCGGCTATATTCCCGTCTGGGAGCCGCCGACCGGCCTGCGCCATGCGGCCACGCTCCTGATGTGGCCCGCCTTCGTGGCGCTGGCCGCCGCCTATGCGCCCGCCGGCCTCATCAAGGGCAAGCTCAAGCATCCGATGCTGGTCGCGGTGAAGGCCTGGGCGCTGGCGCATCTTCTGGCCAATGGGGATCTCGGCTCGCTCCTCCTGTTCGGATCCTTTCTGGCCTGGGCGGTCTATGACCGCATCGCCGTGAAGCGCCGCGGCGATCTTGGCGCCGCCCCCGCCCCCTTCGGCAAGGGCGACGCGATCGCCCTCGTCGCGGGGACCGCCGCCTTCGCCGCCATGCTCAAACTGCATGGCTGGCTCATCAGCGTCGCGGTCTTCTAAGAAACCGGATGAAGAGCCGCGCGCGCCTCGAAACCACAACAAGAAAACTCGGCAAGCTATTGCGAGAGATAAAGAATTTTCGCAATCCTTATGCGTGCGCGGGCGCCGGGTCCGCGCATCGACGCCAATGGATGGCGGCCATGGCGAGCACCATGACGGCGAAGCCCTGATGGGCCAATCCCAGGCCCAGCGGTATTTCGCCGTCCACCGCGAGCAGCGTGGCGATCCCCAATCCGGCCTGAGCCGTGACCATGGCGGCGAGCGCCAGCGCGCGCCGGGAGGCCCGCGTTTCCGGCGCGAGCGCGCGCGCGCGCAGGGCGTGCCACAGCGCGAAGGCGAAGAGCGCATAGGCTCCCATCCGGTGCTGGAACTGGACCGCGGCGACATTCTCGAACCAATTGCGCCAGGCGGGATCGAGATTGGTCATATGGGCCCAAGGCGGCATGAAGGCGCCGTCCATCAGGGGCCATGTGTTGTAGGTGAGGCCCGCGCGCGCCCCCGCCACCAGCCCGCCCAGTCCGATCTGGACCAGCACGAGCGCGAGCAGGATCGCGGCCGGCCGCCGCAGCCGCGCGGCCTGCGGCTCGACGCCTGCGGCCAGCTTCAGCCCGACCGCAAGCGCCACCAGCGCCGTGAAGGTGAAAGAGGCGAGCAGCAGATGGACGGCGAGCCGCTCGGGCGCCACTTCGGAGCGATGGACGAGGCCGGAGGAGACCATCCACCAGCCGACCGCCCCCTGCAAACCGCCCAGCGCCAGCAGGCCGAGCAATTTCCAGCGCAGGCTCCCCCGCACCCGGCCGCGCAGCCAGAACCAGGCGAGCGGCAGCGCGAAGGCGAGGCCGATGACGCGGCCCAACAGGCGATGGCCCCATTCCCAGTAGAAAATGACCTTGAACTCGGCGAGCGTCATCGTCGGGAAGAGCTGGGAATATTGCGGGATGCGCTTGTATTTCTCGAATTCCACGAGCCAGGCGGCCTCCGACAGCGGCGGCAGCACGCCGGTGACCACGCGCCATTCGGTGATCGACAGGCCGGACTCGGTCAAGCGGGTCGCTCCGCCCACCAGCACCATGCAGAACACGAGCGCGGCCACGCACCAGAGCCAGACGCGCACGCCCGCCAGATCGGACGCGGAGACGGCTTCGGGCGTTGCGACTCGGGGTTCGGACGTGACTGCGGACGTGGCGGTGAACATGGACGACCTGCGTTCGAAGGCTCCGGCGGCCCCGCGCCCCGAAAACATGCGGGGGCGAGGAACCGGTTGACGGACTTGGGCCCGGGAGACATAGAGCCGTAACGGCCCGGCGTAAACGCGCGCCGGCGTCGCACCCCTTCACCGGCGGCGGAGCGCGTCATGGAACTTCGCAGGCGTCAACGCAAACTGGTCGGCGCCGCCGTCATGGTGCTCTTCGTGGTCGTCTATGCGCTCTTCGCCATGGCGATTTCACAGGCCCGGCCCTTGCTGGAAGCCTCCAAGCTCGTCCAGGGATTGTGGTACGCCATCATCGGCGTCAGCTGGATCATCCCCATGATGCCGCTGATCCGCTGGATGGAGCGCGGCCGCGACTGACGCGCCGACAGGCCTGAGGAAACGCTGTGAGCAAGCCCACGATTGAAGCATTCGACTCGTTCGAGCCGGCGATGGAGGCCTGGCGCGAGCTGGAGGCCATCGCCCCGGCCACGATCTTCCAGACCGAGCGCTGGTTGCGTCCGTGGACGGAGACCGTCGGGCAGGCCCATCGCATCACGCCGCTGCTGATCGTCGCGCGCGCTCCCGACGGGACGCCGGCGGCCCTCTTCCCATTCGGCGTGAGCGTGGCGGGCGGCTTGCGGCTGGCCGAATTTTTGGGCGGACGCGACTCGCAGGCCAATCTCCCGCTCTACAATCCCAACGCCTCCTTTACCCGGCGCTTCCTGCACACCACGCTCTCCCACGCCGCCGCCACGATCCTGCGGCCGGACGCCTTCTCCCTGACGTCCCAGCCCTATGAATGGCGCGGCCTGTCCAATCCCATGCGCCTTTTGCCTGCGGACAAGGGGCTCAATTACCTCGCCGCGATGCATCTCAAGCCCGATGTCGAGGTGATCGACCAAGCCGCGCCCGCAGCGCGCGAACGCCTCGTGCGATGCGGGGACGCCCTCTCCCTGGGCGGGCGGATGGAGCATCTCATCGCCCGCGACGAGGCCGGCGCGCGCCGGATCATTCAGGCGTTCTTCGCCCATAAGGAAGCGCAGATTCTGGCGACCGGCGCCAAGCAGGGCTTCGACAATTCCATGGCGCGGGCCTTTTTCGAACGCGTCTGCCTCGACGGTCTGACGGAAGGGCGCGCGGCGGTGGAGCTGCATGCTTTGGCGGTGGGCGACCGGATCGTGGCGGCCATGGGCGGGGGCGCGCATCTGGGCCGCTTCCACGCCATGTTCGAAAGCGCGGAGATCGACCCCGACGTCGCCGCCTGCGAGCCCGGCGACGTGCTGATGGCGCTGATGCTGGAAGACCTGCGCAAGCGCAGGCTGCTGGAGATCGGGATCGGCGCCGGCGTCGCACGCCGCGCGGAGATTTGGCGCACGCGCGGCGAGCCGCTGTTCGACACGCTGCAGGGCATGACGACCGCCGGCCGCTCCTTCTGCTTCATGGAGCGCCACCGCCGCCGTCTCAAGCGTGCGATCCGTTTCGGCCGCAAGCTGATCGGCGCCTAGATTGGGAAGCGCCCGATGAGCCTGCCGCGCCGCCTCCTGCTCGCCCTCGCCGGCCTGATGGGCGCGGCGGGCGTGGCGCTGGCGGCGGCGGGCGCGCATATGGGCGGCGACAATCTGTCGACCGCCGCCCTGTTCCTGCTGATTCACGCGAGCGCGGTCGCCGGCCTTGCGGGGGGCCAGACGCCCCGGCGCGGCCTCCTGCTCGCCGCCGGCCTGCTGGCTTTGGGCGCATTTCTCTTTTCCGGCGACATCGCCGCCCGCGCCTTTTGGGGCGCGCGCCTGTTTCCGATGGCCGCGCCGGCGGGCGGAATGATCCTGATCGCCGGCTGGCTCGGTCTCGCGCTCGCCGCCCTGTTCGCCCCGCCGGCCCCGCCCCCGCGCCACGACGCGTGAGGCGTTTCGATTCAGGTTAATAAAGGGTAACGTTCGCCGCGACGCGCACTATGTTAAGGGCTCCGCCGACAGGGAGGCGGTCCGACAGGGCGCGCGCTGCGTAATAAGATCGACGTCCGGGAACGGACTGCAAGCTGCGGCTGGCAGAGCCGCCCGGACAGAGGGATGAGCGATGAAATTGGGTAGGGTCGGCCGATCGCTCGTCAGCCTGGGCGTCATCTTCCTTCTCGTCGGGCTGATCTGGCCCGGCGCCGCCAATGCGGTCCTGCCGGGATCGGGCGCGGGTTTCGCCGCCATCCGCTCCGCTCTGGGCCTCAACGCCATTCTTCCCGCCGCCCCCGGCCCTCGCGCCGTCGCGCAATCTGAGCCTGCGGCCCCGGGCCCCGGCCCGGCCGCGTCAGGGCGCCGGGCCGGACCCGGCGGCGCGCAAGACCGCCCGCCTGCGCCCGTGATCCTTGATACGGCGAGCCGCAGCGACGTGCCTGTCGTCGTGGAGGCGGTGGGAACCGCGCAGGCCTTTGCGACCGTGCAATTGCGCTCGCGCGTCGACGCGCATGTGGACGACATCAAGGTCGCCGACGGCGCCGTCGTGAAGGAAGGCGACCTGATCGCCCTTCTCGACTCCCGCCAGGTCGAGGCGCAGAT
Source organism: uncultured Hyphomicrobiales bacterium (assembly GCA_903918155.1). Taxonomy (GTDB): domain Bacteria; phylum Pseudomonadota; class Alphaproteobacteria; order Rhizobiales; family Beijerinckiaceae; genus Terripilifer. The sequence goes on along the minus strand of CAIXDD010000189.1, from coordinate 1,832 downwards.
CAAACAGGCCGAGGCGAGCCTGGCGCGCAATACGACGACGCTGGATCAGGCGCGCCGCGACGTGGCGCGGTTCGAGGAATTGCTCGAACGCGCGTCGGGCACGAAGGTGAATCTCGACAATGCGCGCACGCAGGTCGCCGCCGCGCAGGCGCTCATCATGGGCGACCGGGCGCAGATCGAAAACCTGAAGGTGCAGCTCTCCTATTACACGATCCGCGCGCCCATCAGCGGCCGCGTGGGCCTCGTCAGCGTGAAGGCCGGCAATATCATCCGCGCCGGCGACGCCACCGCCACCGGCGCCATCGCCACCATCGTGCAAACCAAGCCGATCTACGTCGCCTTCTCGATCCCGCAGCGCCTGCTCGTGGAGCTGCGCGAGGCGGAGAAGGCCGGCGGCGCCTTCGTGGAGGCGCGCCCGCAGGGAGCGACGCAGGCGGCGACGGGAACCATCGCCTTCGTGGAGAACGCCATCGACCCGGCCACGGGCACGATCACCGTGCGCGCGCGTTTCGACAACGCCGACGAATTTCTCTGGCCGGGCCAATTGTGCAATCTGCGCATCGCGCTGCGCACCGAGAAGAACGTCGTCTCCGTGCCGCGCAACGCCACGCAGGCCGGCCAGGTCGGCAATTTCGTTTATGTGGTCGAGAACGGCGTCGCGCGCATGCGCCCCGTGACGATCGCGCGCAGCCATGACGGACGCGACGTCGTGAGCGAGGGATTGAAAGGCGGCGAATCCGTCGTCGTCGAGGGCGCGCTGTCGCTCGTCAACGGCGCGCGGGTCGAGCCGCGACCGGCAACCGCGAAGAGGGACAGCTGATGTCTCTGCCCGAACTGTGCATTCGTCGTCCCGTCATGACGACGCTGTTGATGATGTCCTTCATCATCTTCGGCGTGTTCGCCTATCTGAAACTGCCGGTGGCGGCCCTGCCCCGCGTGGACTTCCCCACGATCAGCGTGTCGGCCAGCCTGCCGGGCGCCAATCCGGAGACGATGGCCTCCTCGGTGGCCGCGCCGCTTGAGCGCGCCTTCGCCACCATCCCCGGCATTTCGCAAATGACGTCGCGCTCCTCCAACGGGCAGACGAACATCACGCTGCAATTCGACCTCGACCGCGACATCGACAGCGCCGCGCTGGACGTGCAGACGCAGATCACCTCGACGCTGCGCCGCCTGCCGCCGGAATTGCCGGCTCCGCCCAGTTTCCGCAAGGTCAATCCCGCCGACGCGCCGGTTCTCTTCCTCGTCCTCAAATCGCCGACGCTGCCTCTGCCGGTGACCAATGATTACGCCGAACAGGTCTTCGCGCAGCAGATCTCGCAGATTCCCGGCGTGGCGCAGGTCACGATCTTCGGCCAGCAGAAATACGCCGTGCGCATCGAGGCCGATCCCGATGCGGCGGCCGCGCGCGGCCTCACCCTCAACGACATCCGCACCGCCGTCGCCAACGCCAATTCGGCCTCGCCCATCGGCAGCCTGCGCGGCGAGACGAAGGACGCCGTGCTCAAGGCCTCGGGCCAGATCGAGCGCGCGGACGGTTATCGCGACCTCGTGGTCGCATGGCGCAACGGCGGGCCCGTGCGGCTGAGCGAAATCGCCAATGTGCGCGACTCGGTGGAGAACGACCGCACCGCCGCATGGTTCGGCGACGAGCGCGCGATCATGCTCGCCATCTATCGCCAGTCCGACGCCAACACCGTGGCCGTGGTGGATGCGATCAAGAACCGCATGCCGCTCTACGAGGCGCAATTGCCGCCCTCGGTGGAGGCGCGCATCGTCTTCGACCGGTCGCTCACCATTCGCGAATCCGTCCATGACGTGCAATTCACGCT
>CAIXDD010000188.1 GCA_903918155.1 uncultured Hyphomicrobiales bacterium | reverse complement strand
GCTCGCGCAGACGCTCGACGCGCTCGACCACGCGTTCGACGAATTTCTCCGCCGCCGCCGCCGCGCGCGCGGCGTTGGGCATGGCGACGAAAGCATCGACCGCCTCATCCTCCTCCTCGTCCTCATCGGCGATGAGCTGCGAGTTGAGCGGCTGGGAGAGTTTTGAGCCGTCGCGATAGAGCGCGTTGGCCTTGAGGCCGAGGCGCCAGGACAGCATATAGGCGTCCTTGCAATCCTCGACGGTGGCGTCGTTGGGCATGTTGATCGTCTTGGAGATCGCGCCCGTGATGAAGGGCTGCGCCGCCGCCAGCATGTGGATGTGGCTGTCCACCGACAGATAGCGCTTGCCGGTGCGTCCGCACGGATTGGCGCAATCGAACACATGATAATGTTCGACCTTGAGATGGGGCGCGCCCTCCAGCGTCATCGCGCCGCACACATGCGTGTTGGCGGCCTCGATCTCGGCGCGCGAGAAGCCGAGATGGATCAGCAGTTCGAAGGACGGATCCTCCAGCTTCTCCGGCGGCACCTTGAGCGCGTTGACGAGGAAATCCTCGCCCAGCGACCATTTGTTGAAGACGAATTTGATGTCGAAGGCGCCCGCGAGCGACTTCTCCAGCGTCTCCAGCTTTTCGTCGGTGAAGCCGCGCGCGCGCAGGCTGCCGTGGTTCACGCCCGGCGACTGGCGCAGGCTGGCGTGGCCCACCGCATAGGCCTCGATCTCGGCGATGTCGGCGGGGCGATAGCCCAGCACGCGCAGCGCTTCGGGAACCGCGCGGTTGATGATCTTGAAATAGCCGCCGCCGGCGAGCTTCTTGAATTTCACCAGCGCGAAATCGGGCTCGATGCCGGTCGTGTCGCAATCCATCACGAGGCCGATCGTGCCCGTGGGGGCGACGACGGTGGTCTGCGCGTTGCGATAGCCATGCGCCTCGCCCATCGCGAGGGCGCGGTCCCATGCGGCCTTGGCGCGCGCGGACAAGTCGGCGCCGTTCTCGCCCAGCGACGACAGCGTGGCGTGATCGAGCGGGACGGGCGGCACGGAGAGCTTCTCATAGCCTTCCGTCGCGCCTTGCGCCGCGCGGCGATGGTTGCGGATCACGCGCAGCATGTGGTTCGCGTTGGGCTTGTACATCGGGAAGGCGCCAAGCTCCTTGGCGATCTCGGCCGACGTCTCGTAGCACACGCCCGTCATGATGGCGGTGAGGCCGCCGACGATGGCGCGGCCTTCGTCGGAATCATAGCCCAGGCCCGAGGACATGAGCAGGCCGCCGACATTGGCGTAGCCCAGACCCAGCGTGCGGTAGTCGTAGGAGAGACGCGCGATTTCCTTGGAGGGGAATTGCGCCATCATCACCGCGATTTCGAGCACCAGCGTCCACAGGCGCACGGCGTGTTCGTAGCCCGCCAGATCATAGCGGCCCGTCTGCGCGTCGCGGAACGTCAGCAGGTTCAGCGAGGCGAGATTGCACGCCGTGTCGTCGAGGAACATATATTCGGAGCAGG
>CAIXDD010000187.1 GCA_903918155.1 uncultured Hyphomicrobiales bacterium | reverse complement strand
GCCAAGGCGGCCGAGATGCTGAAGGCCGCGAAGCGGCCGCTGATCCTCTTTGGACGCGGCGCGCGGTCGCAGGCGGCCTGGGACAATCGCGTGAAGCTCGCCGAAGCGCTGGGCGCCTGCGTGATGAGCGATCTCAAGAACGGCTCGGTCTTCCCCACCGATCACCCCGCGCATGTGACCGAACCCTTCAACCAGCCGAGCAAGCCGCAGCACGATCTCATCAGCGAAGCCGATCTCGTGCTCGCGCTGGAATGGATCGATCTGGGCGGCGCGCTCTGCCCGCCCAAGGGCGGCGTCAATATGAAGGGCAAGGTGATCAACGTCACCTTGGATCATCACCTGCATAACGGCGCGCATATGGTCTATCAGATCATGCCGCCGGCCGATCTGCTGATCTCCGCCTCCGCGGAAAGCACGGTGGCCGATCTGCTTGCGGCGCTGGGCGCAGGCGCCAAGAAGGCGCCCTGGCGCGAGCCGGTGCGCAAGACCTTCTCGCCCCCAACCGATCCCTCGCGCATCCGCATGCAGGACCTCGCGGTGGCGCTGCGCAAGCAGTTCAAGGATCCCGACCAGGTGACGCTGGCGTCCGTCGCGCGTCAGTTCCCGTGCGATCTGTGGCCCTTCCGTTCGCCGCTCGCCTATATGGGCAAGGACGGCGGCGGCGGCATCGGCTCCGGCCCTTCGATCTCCATCGGCGTGGCGCTGGCCGCCAACGACCTCGGGCGGCCCACCGTGTCGATCATGGGCGACGGCGACTTCATGATGGGCGGCAACGCTTTGTGGACCGCCGTGAAGCACAAGATTCCGCTGCTCGTCGTCATCAACAACAACCAGTCCTATTTCAACGACGAGCTTCATCAGGAGAACATCGCCCGCAAGCGCAACCGTCGCGTGGAGAACCGCTGGATCGGCCAGGCCATGGACGGTCCCTGCGTCGACATCGCGAAATTCGCCGAATCGCAGGGCGCCGTCGGCATCGGCCCGGTGAAGACGCTGGAGGAGCTGGAGGCGGCGCTGAAGCGGGGCGTCGAGGTCCTCAATTCCGGCGGCGTCTGCCTGATCGACGCGCATGTGCCTCCCGGCGCGGAGCGCAGCGCCGGCTCCACCGGCGCCCGCAACACCTGAACGCGGGCGGCCTCGCGCCGCCCCCGCAGGCTTCATAGGCCGCCTTGCGGGATCGCATGCTTGATCGCCGCGCATGACCCGCGCATTCTGCGGGCCATGCGCGGCTTTTCTTTTGGGCGGATCCTGCGGGAGAGTTTTTCAGGCCATACCGGCTGGACGCGGCAATGGCGTTCGCCGGAGCCCCAGCGCGCCTATGACGTCGTGATCGTCGGCGGCGGCGGCCATGGCCTGGCGACCGCTTATCACCTCGCCGCCGAACAGGGCGTCCGACGCGTCGCGGTGCTGGAAAAGGGCTGGATCGGCGGCGGCAATTCGGGCCGCAACACCACGATCGTGCGCTCGAACTATCTGTTCGAAGAAAGCGAGGCGCTTTACGAACATTCCCTCAAGCTCTGGGAAGGCCTTTCCCGGACGCTCAATTACAACGTCATGTATTCGCCCCGCGGCGTGATGGCGCTCGGCCATACCGAAAGCGACGTGCAGATCATCCGGCGCCATGTCCACGCCAACAGGCTTGCGGGAATCGACGCGGATTTTCTCACCCCCGCGCAGGCCAAGGCGCTGTGTCCCATTCTCGACGTCAGCCAGGCGCCGCGCTATCCCGTGCTCGGCGCGTCCTGGCAAGGCCGCGGCGGCGTCGCGCGGCATGACGCCGTGGTGTGGGGCTATGCGCGCGCGGCCGACGCCTTGGGCGTCGACGTGATCGAAAATTGCGAGGTGACGGGCGTTCGCCGCGACGCCGCAGGCGCGGTGAGCGCGGTGGAGACGACGCGTGGCGCCATTTCCACGCGCATGCTGGCGCTCGTGGCCGCAGGACATTCGAGCGTGCTGGCGGGCATGGCGGGCCTGCGCCTTCCCATCGAAAGCTTTCCGCTGCAGGCGCTGGTCTCCGAGCCGGTCAAGCCGATCATGCCATGCGTCGTCATGTCGAACACGATCGACGCCTATATGTCGCAATCGGACAAGGGCGAACTCGTGATCGGCGCGGCCGCCGACGTCTATCCTTCCTATGCGCAGCGCGGATCCTTTCACGTGACGGGGGCCACGCTCGACTCCTTGTGCGAATTGTTTCCCTGCCTGCGCCGCCTGCGCATGATGCGGTGCTGGGCGGGCATCGTCGACATCACGCCCGATCGCTCGCCCATTCTCGGGCCGACGGACGTGCCGGGCCTCTGGCTCAATTGCGGCTGGGGCACAGGGGGATTCAAGGCCATCCCCGGCTCGGGCCAGCTCTTCGCCGCAAGCCTCGCGCAAGGCGCGCCGCATCCCGTTCTCGCGCCTTTCGGGCTGGATCGCTTCCGCACGGGCCGCCTCATCGACGAGGCGACGGCGGCGGCGGTGTCGCATTGAGGCGCCCATGTTGCTGATCCCCTGCCCCCATTGCCGCCAATCGCGTCCCGAGCGCGAGTTCCGCCATTGCGGCGAAGCAGGCCTCCTGCGCCCCGTCGATCCGGCGGCGGCGAGCGACCGCGAATGGACCGATTACCTCTTCGCGCGCACCAATCCGAAAGGCGAAAGCCAGGAGCGTTGGCGCCATGTCCATGGCTGCGGACGTTTCTTCGTCCTGCGGCGCGACACGCGCGAGGATGCGTGCGTGACTTCCCGCGCGGGCGTCGAGGAGGCGCCATGATCGACTCCCCCCGCGCGCGCGCCGCTCTTCCCCTTGTGCGTTTCACCTTCGACGGGCGCGCCTATGAGGGGCGCGCGGGCGACACGCTGGCTGCGGCCCTGCTCGCGCAAGGAGTCCGCATTCTGGGCCGCTCGTTCAAATATCATCGGCCCCGCGGACTTCTGGCCGCCGGCGTCGAGGAGCCGAACGCCCTCGTGACGATCGATCGCGGCGCGGGACGCGTGACGCCGAATCTCCTCGCCACGCAGGTGGAGATTTATGAGGGTCTTGCGGCGAGAAGCCAGAATCGCTGGCCGTCGCTGCGGTTCGATGCGCTGGAGATCAACGATCTCTTCTCCGCGCTCATGCCCGCCGGTTTCTACTACAAGACCTTCATGTGGCCCGCCGCCGCATGGCGCAGGCTTTACGAACCCCTGATCCGCCGCGCCGCAGGTTTCGGCGAAGCCCCGCGCGAAGCGGATGCGGACGTCTACGCCAATCTCTACGCCCATTGCGACGCGCTGGTCGTGGGCTCCGGGCCCGCAGGCCTGGCGGCAGCGCTTGCGGCGAGCGGTCGCGGCGAGCGCGTGATCCTGTGCGAACAGGATTTCGCATTCGGCGGCTCGCTGCTGGCGGAGCGCGCGGCGACCATCGACGGCGAGGCGGCGGCGCAATGGCGCGCGCAGGCGCTGGCGCGACTCGCCGCGCGCGCGAACGTGACCTTGCTCAACCGCACGACCGCCTTCGGACTCTATGCGCAGAATTACGTCTGCCTCGCGCAGCGCCTGTCGGATCATCTTCCGCCCGCTCAGGCGAAGGGTCCGCGCGAGCGCCTGTGGCAGGTGCGCGCGGGCCGCGTGATCGTGGCGGCCGGCGCCATCGAGCGGCCGCTGGCGTTCGAATGCAACGACAGGCCGGGCGTGATGCTGGCCGAGGCCGCGCGCGTCTACGCCAACAGATTCGGAGTCGCGCCGGGCGCCCGCGCGCTGGTCGCCTGCGCGAGCGACAGCGCATGGCGCGCGGCGTTCGACCTGCGCGCCGCAGGCGTCGAGATCGTCCTGATCGCCGATGCGCGCGCCAGCGTGGCGCAAGCCCTGCAGGACGCCGCGCGCGAGACGGGCGTCGCGTTCGAGCTGGGCGCGCGCGTGCGCCGCGCGCATGGGCGGCTTGCGGTGAAGGCCGCCGAGGTGGAGGGAGCGGGGGGCCTGCGGACCATCGCCTGCGACCTGCTGCTCATGGGCGCAGGCTGGACGCCGACCTTGCATCTTTTCGCGCAGGCGCGCGGCCCCCTCGCCTGGGACGCTGCGCTGGGCGCCTTTCGTCCTGCCCAAGCGCGCGAGGACATCGTCTGCGCCGGCGCCTGCAACGGCGCCCTCTCGCTCGCCATGGCGCTCGACGAGGGCGCGCGCGCAGGCGGCGAGGCGACGCGCGTTCATGCGGTCGCTCATGATTGGCCTTGCGCCAGCGGGCCGGTCGCGCCGGTTGCGCCGGTTGCGCAAGGCGCCGCTTTCGTCGATTTCCAGAATGACGTGAAGGCGCGCGATTACGAATTGGCGCAGCGCGAAGGCTTCGTCGCCCTCGAACATGTGAAGCGATACACGACGAGCGGCCTTGGCGCCGATCAGGGCAAGACCGGCGCGATCAACGCGACGCGCCTCGTGGCCGACCTGTCGCAGCGCGAGCCGGGCGCGGTCGGCCTCACCACAATGCGCCCGCCCTTCACGCCGGTGAGCTTCGGCGCGCTCGCCCATATGGCGCGCGGCCCCCTGTACGAGCCGGCGCGCGAAACGCCCGCCCATGCCGGCGCGGCCGCGCGGGGCGCGGTCTTCGAAAACGCCGGCGCATGGCGGCGCGCGCGAGCGTTTGCGCGCGCGGGCGAAAGCGAGCCGCGCGTTGTGGCGCGCGAGGCGATGGCCGTGCGGACGGCGGCGGGCCTGTTCGACGCCTCCACGCTCGGCAAGATCGAGGTCGCAGGACCCGACGCGCTCGCCTTTCTCAACAAGATTTACGTCAACGATTTCTCACGCCTCGCGCCGGGGCGCTGCCGCTATGCGGTGATGCTCAACGAAGCCGGCCTCGTGATGGACGACGGGCTCGTCGCCCGCCTTGCGCCGGATCGCTTCCACGTCACGACCACGTCCGGCGGTCTCGGCCATGTCCTCCATCACATGGAGGATTTCCTGCAGACGGAATTCACGCATCTGAAGGTCTGGCTCGTCGACGTGACGGAGCAATGGTCCTGCCTCGCGCTGCAAGGCCCGCGCGCGCGCGACATTCTCGCCCCGCTCGTCGAGGGCGTCGATCTGTCGCGCGCCGCCATGCCGCCTATGAGCCTGCGCGAGGGCGCGATCATGGGCACGCCGCTGCGTCTTCTGCGCGCGGGCTTCACGGGCGAATTGGGATTCGAGCTGTATACGCCCGCCCGCTTCGGCGCTCCCTTGTGGGACTTCCTGCTGGAGCGGGGCGCGCGCTGCGGGCTCGAACCTTACGGGCTGGAGGCGCTCGACGTCTTGCGCCTGGAGAAAGGCTATATCGTCATCGGCCAGGACAGCGACGGCGCATGCACGCCCGACGATCTCGGCCTCGCCCGGCTCATCGGCGCGTCGAAGGGAGATTTCGTCGGCGCGCGCTCGTTGCGGCTGCCCCATCTCGCATCCGCAGGCCGGCGCCAGCTCGTCGGGCTGCGCCTGCGCGGCGGCTCCCGCCCGCTGGACGTCGGCGCGCAGATCGTCGAGGCGCCCGCCCCGCCTGCGGGGACGCGGGCGCTCGGCCATGTCACGAGTTCGCGCGTCTCGCCCGCTCTCGCCGCGCCCGTCGCGCTCGCGCTCGTCGCCGATGGGCGCGCGCGCATGGGGGCGCGCGTGTTCGTCACGCGTCTGGACGGACCCTGCGAGGAAGCGGAGATCGCGGCGCCCGTCTTCTACGATCCTGCGGGAGAGCGGCTCAATGGTTGACGCGATAGAGGCGCCCGGCGTTCGCGTGCGCGCGCTTGCGCCCGCGCCGGCCTTTCTTCTGTGCGGCGACGCGCCCACGCTGGCCCTCGCCTGCGCGGCGCTGGGCGTCGATCCGCCTGCGCCCTGCGCCTCCCGCGCGGCGGGGCCGCTGGCGGTTTTATGGCTGGCCCCGGATCGCTTGCTGCTGCTGGGCGACGCGCAGGCCGCGTCGCGCTTGCGGGCGCCATTGGGGGAGCGTCCCCACGCGCTGGTGGACGTGAGCGACGGCGAGGCCGCGCTGGAGCTTGAGGGGCCGGCGGCCGCGCGCCTGCTCGCCTGCGCGATCATGCTTGATCTGGACACGGGCGCCTTTCCGCCCGGCGCCTGCGCCCGCACCCTTCTGGGCAAGGCTCCCGCGCTGCTGTTGCGCACGGGAGAGGCGCGTTTCGTCCTGCGCACGCCGCGCTCCTATGCGACTTACGCTTGCGCCCTGCTGGCGGAAGGGGCGCGCGGGCTTGCGCCGTGATTCACGTTTCCCGAAAGCGCGGCGCCTGATATTCAAGGATGCGGAAACGCCGGACCGCGGAGGGCGGAATGCAGCGTCTGACCATCAGCCTCGACGACGGCATCGCGCAAGCCATCGATGAATTCATGGAGGCGCGCGGCTACAGCAATCGCTCGGAGGCGATCCGCGATCTCGTGCGCGATTCGCTCGTGCGCTCGCAGGGCGCGCCGCTCACGTCCTCTTGCGTCGCCGCGGTCTCCTATGTCTACGATTACGACGGACGCGATCTCGCGCTGCGGCTCGACCGCGCCCAGCACGATCATCACGATCTCACCATCTCGTCGATGCGCACGCGCCTCGACCATCGGCACTGCATGGAGATCACGCTGCTGAAGGGCGAAACCTCCGCGGTGCGCAAGCTCGCGGAAACCGTGATCGCCGAACGCGGGGTCCGATTCGGCCAGATCAATCTCGTTCCCGTGCGCGTGGACGCGGAGCACCACAGCCATGGCGACGACGGCCATGTGCACGCCCATAGCACGCCGGTTCTTTAGGGAGCGCGCCGATCAACTTCCGCCAGCTCTCCTATTTCGTGAAGATCCTTGAGGCGGGCAGCATGTCGGCGGCCGCCGAGCGGCTTGGCCTCGCGCAGCCCGCGCTTGGCGCGCAGATCCGCCTGCTGGAGGAAGAGCTGGGCGTCAAACTTCTGCTGCGTCATTCGCGCGGCGTGGCGCCGACGCAGGCCGGCCGTCTCCTGCAGGAGCGCGCCCGCGCCATTCTTGCGGATGTGGACCGCGCGCGTCTCGACGTGCGCGCCTTCGGGCGGCGCGATCACGATCATGTCGCGCTGGGGGTCAATCCCAGCATGGTGCTCATGCTGGGCTCGCAACTCCTTCCGCGCGCGCGAACGGAAATGCCGGACGTGTCGCTCAGCCTTGTGGAGGAGCGCACGCCCGTCCTGCTGGACGCGCTCTCGCGCGGGCAGATCAGCGTCGCCTTCCTCTATAATGTCGAGGATGCGCCGGGCCTCGACCGACGCGCGGTGCTGGAGGAGGATCTGCTGCTCGTCACCGCGCCCGCGCAGGCGCCGGCCAGCGCCAGCGTCAGCCTTGCGGAGGCGCTCGAGCACGATCTCGTCATCGCCGGCGCGCGCGGGGTCATCCGCCGCATCGTCGAGGCCGAGGCGCGCCGCCTCTCGCTCAGCCTGCGTCTGGCCTATGAGGTTCATTCGGTGACGTCGATG
>CAIXDD010000186.1 GCA_903918155.1 uncultured Hyphomicrobiales bacterium | reverse complement strand
TCGCCCCGCCCGCCGGCGCCGCCCCGCTGATTCCGCCCGCCGGCGTCACGAACCAGACGCGCGAGCCCGTGCGCGAATCCCCGCGCGAGTCCGCGCGCGAGACGCCGGCCCGTCCGGCGGCCGCCCGCACGGGCGTGATGATTCAGGTCGGCGCCTCCGACGATCAGGCGAAAGCCAACGCCCTGCTCGCGAAGGCGCGGGCGCAGGGGCGCGGGCTGCTCGCATCCGCCCAGCCCTTCACCGAGAAAGTGCAGAAAGGCCGCGAGACTCTCTGGCGCGCGCGCTTCGCCGGGCTCGACGAGTCCCGCGCGGAGGCCGCGTGCAAGGCGCTGAAACGGTCCGGCGTGGCTTGTTTCACGACGAGGAACTGACGGCCTCGGCCCCGGTTTGGTTTTGAATTGCGTATGCGTTGCGTGAGTGCAGGAGTTAGCGATGTCGCCGCATGAGCACGTCCTTGGCCTCGTTGACCCGGGCGGCGAGGCTCGTCGTCCCCCCCTGGTCGGGATGGAGTTTCTTCATCAGCGCGCGATGCGCCCGCGCGATGTCCTCCCGCGTCGCGTCTTTCCCAAGCCCCAGGACTTCATAAGCTTCATCCTCGGCCATCGCCCCGCTGAGGCGTCCGCGCCCCCCGCGCGCGTCGCGATCTCCCTCTTCTGCCGGACCCCGACCGGGAAACCTGCGGTCCAGATACGCTTCAAGTAGCCGCGCGCCCTCCCCGTCCTGCAGGCGGCAGGCGCGCAGCAGCAGCTCGAGATCGGGCAAGTCCAGCTCGCCCAGCCGGCGGCCGGCGAAATCGCCCGCCAGAACCGTGCCGTCGATCGTGCCGGAGGCGTGATCCAGCTCCATATCCAGCATGCCCGAGCGCGCCCGCGTGACAGGCGGCGCCCCGCCGGTCCCCGCGTTCCGCCAGCCCGCCGCCCAATGGGGCGCCGCGCCCCAGCCCAGAAGCCACAGGCCGACGCCGCCCACGCCCATCGCGAAATCCCAGCGCCCGCGCAGGAACAGCAGGCCCGCCAGCCCAAGGCTCGCCAGCCCGCCCATGGTCTTCACCGCGCGCGCGATCTGGGCCGGCGGCGTGCGCGCGAACCAGCGCACGCCCCAAAAGGCGAGAAACAGAAGTCCCGCCGCGATGATGAGATTGATCACGCCCCTCGCCCCTGTCGCATCTGCGCGATGAGCGCGCGCGCGGCCCCGCCTTCAAGCGCCTGACGCTCCAGCGCCGCCGCCCCGCCCGCCGCATAAGCCGCCGCCGCCGCCATGAGATCGGCGAGCCGCTGCGGCGCGCGCGCATCGAACGCCGCATAGGCGCCCCCCGTCAGCCGCGCGATCTCGCGGAAGACCGCGCCGGCGGCCGGGTCGCCGCCCTCGTGAAACATGAACGCCTTCACGCCCGCCAGCGCAAGCTCGCCCGCCCGCGCGCATAAGTCGTCGGCGTTCTCCTCCATCGCGTCGCCCACATAAACGAGCGCCCCGACGGGCCGCGCGCGCGCCTCCCCGCGCGCATGGGCGAGCACGCGCCCGATCTGGGTATGGCCGCCCTGACAGGCGATGCCCGCCATCAGCCGCCCCAGCCCCGCCCCGTCCGCCACGAAACGCGAGGCGCGGCATTCGCCGATCCCGCGAAAATAGACGAGCTGCACGTCGAGCCCGCCCAGGCGCGCCGCCGTCTCGAACATGCGCGCCTGCAGGCCTTGCGCGAGGTCCCATGTGGGCTGCCGGCTCATGGTGGCGTCGAGCGCGAAGATCAGCCGCCCGCGCCGACCCGCGCCTGCGACCGCGGGCGTCTTCGCCAGGGCGTCGAGAAACGCGTCGACCCCCGTTCCCCCCGCTTGCGCGAGGGGCTGGGTCTGGGGCCGCTTGCCGGAGCCAGCGTCGGGGGGCTGCGCCATAATGGTCTCCACGCCTGCGCGTCAGCAGATAGATCGGGCGTCCGCGCGGAAACGCAAGCCACGCCGGGCGCCCCGCGCGCCGCCCTCACAGAAGGCCCAGCTCCCGCAATTCCATGCGCATGGCCTCGGGCATGTCCGCCACCTCGACGAGCCCGCCCGCCATGTCTTGCGGCGCCTCATGGGCCTGCAAATAGCGCCAGCCCTGAAACGGGCGCTGGCGGCGGGGCACGACGGGCGTCACCACGGGCTTCACCACGAGATTGCAGCGCCCCACCCCCGCCGGATCGGTGAAGGCGCGCACGTCGAGCAATTCCTGCCGCGCGGCGATCTGCCCCTTGATGACCCAGTAAAGCGAGCCCCCGTCGAGCAGTTCGGTCACGCGCTTGGGGACCATGCGCGTGGTGTGGAATTGTTCGGGCGCCTCCCTGCGCGCCTTCATCGTCGCGAGCTTGAGCGCGATCCAGTCCTCGAGGTCGCGGATGGAATCCGCGCCGACGCATAATTTGAGAAGATGCAGGGCCATGGGCGCTTTTTGGCCGAGCGCGGCCCCGGGGGCAAGAGGCTCCTCAGCCGCGCCCCTCGAAGGGCATTTTGGTGGCCTTGATCGTCATGAACAGGACATTCGTCTCCAGCGGCAGTTTCGCCATGGCCACGACCGCCTGTCCCACATGGTCGAGCGGCATGGTGGCTTCGGGCCGCACCGATCCGTCCGGCTGGAGGATGCCGGCCTTCATCTTCTCCGCCATCTGGCTTTCCGCATTGCCGATGTCGATCTGTCCGACGGCGATGTCATGGGCGCGCCCGTCGAGCGCCGCCGTCTTCGTGAGGCCCGTCACCGCATGTTTCGTCGCGGTATAGGCGATGGAGTTCGGCCGGGGCGTATGGGCGGAGATCGAGCCGTTGTTGATGATGCGCCCGCCGCGCGGCGTCTGCGCCTTCATCATGCGGAACGCGCCTTGAAGGCACAGGAACATGCCGTCGAGATTGACGCCGACGACGCGCCGCCAATCCTCGAAGGCGAGATCCTCCAGCGCCACGGGCGGCGCGCCGGCGCCGGCGTTGTTGAACAGGAGGTCGAGGCGCCCGAACGCGCGCCCGACCTGCGCGAACAGCGCATCGACGCTGGCGGGATCGCTCACGTCGGTGGGAACCACGAGCGCCGCGCGCCCCAGCGCGCGCACCGCCTGCGCCGTCTCCTCCAGCGGCTCGCGCCGGCGCCCCGCCGCCACAATGGCGAAACCCGCGCCCGCCAGCGCCAAAGCCGCAGCCCGGCCGATGCCGCTGCCTGCGCCCGTGACGAGGGCGATCGCGCCCGCGCCTGTGTCTGCGCTCATCCTTCGTTCTCCTTCGCCTTCAACCGCCGTGATCGCGCGCGCGAAGGCGCGGCCTTCGTCATCGGCGCGCGGCGCCTCGCTCATGTCTTACAGGCTGTCATAGACCTCGTGGCGCCATTTCTCTTTCGCCGCGTCCTTGCTCCACGCCGCCCAGGCGGGCAGCGCCATGATCGCGTCCATATACGCGCGCGATTGCGGCGAGACGGGCGCCTCGTAGATGTGAAGGCGGTTGACGATGGGCGCGAACATCGCGTCGGCGGCGCAGAAATCGCCGAACAGGAAGGGTTTCTTCTTCGCGCCGAACGTCTCGCGCGCCTGCGCCCAGATGATCTCGATGCGCCGCACGCTCTCCGCCGCCTCCGGCGTCAGGTCGCGCCGCTTGGGCGCGCGGCGGAAATTGGTGGGGCAATGCTGGCGCAGCGGCAGGAAGCCCGCATGCATTTCGTTGGAGATCGCGCGGGCGAAGGCGCGCGCCGCGCTTTTCTTCGGCCAGATGGCCTTCGCGGGATATTTCTCGTGCAGATATTCCATGATCGCCAGCGATTCCCAGACGCGCACGTCGCCGTCCACGAGCACGGGCGCCTTGCCGGTGGGCGACAGGCGACGCAGCTTCTTCCTGCCCGCCTCGTCATAGATGTTGACGACCGTCTCTTCGAACGGAATGTGCAGCGTCGCCATCAAAAGCCATGGACGCAGCGACCATGATGAATAGGCCTTGTTGGCGACGATGAGACCCAGCGGCATGAACGCCCCCTCTGTGCGGCTGACCTGCGAGGATCATTCGCCCGGCGGGCGCGCGAAAGCAAGGGCGCGGCGTGACCGCGCGGGCGGGCTGGCCTAGTCTGGCGCGTGATTCGCACCACGGACGCGCGCCCATGTTCGGCTTCAGCCTGATCGACCTCGCCGCCTTCTGCTTCTTCGCGGGCGCCTGGACCGTCTATCATTTCGCGATCGAGCGCGCGGGCGAAAGCGGCGTCAACCGCATGATGAGCCAATATCGCATGCAATGGATGACGCAGATGGCCGAGCGCGAGGTGCGCATCATGGATTCGGCGATCATGGCCTCGTTGCAGAACGGCACGGCCTTCTTCGCCTCCACCTCGCTTCTGGCGATCGGCGCCTGCGCGACGCTGCTCGGCTCCATCGACGACATGACGAAGATCGCCTCCGACCTGCCGCTGGGCGTCGCCGCGCCGCGCGCCGTGCTGGAGCTGAAGATCATCGGCCTGCTGCTGATCTTCGGTTACGCCTTCTTCAAATTCGCCTGGTCGTATCGGCTGTTCAATTACGCCGCCATCCTGCTGGGCGCCACGCCCCATGCGCGCGATCCAGACGCGCGCGAGCGCGCGCGCACGGCCGGACGCGCGGGGCGAATGAGCGTGGCCGCGGCCCGTCATTTCACGCGCGGGCAGCGCGCCTTTTTCTTCGCGCTGGCCTATCTGGGCTGGTTCCTCGGCCCGCTCGTCTTCATGGCGATGACCTTCTTCGTCATGCTCGTGATGTGGCGGCGCCAGTTCGCCTCCGACGCGCGCGACGCGCTGCAATGGGAGCCGCCGGGAGAAACGCCGTCTTGAGAAACGCCGTCCGGCGAGCCGCAGAAGCAGCCGCGCGCTTGACGCGGCGGCCGGCAGGCTCCATCACCCGGACATGACGAACGAATCCGGCGCAGCCGACCCATCGCGCGACAAGACCGCCGCCGCTGGCGACGACAAATCCGCCAAACGCGCGGGCGTCGAGGACATGATCCTCGCCCTGTGCGGCGAGCGCGGGCCCGAAAAGACGATCTGCCCCACCGACGCCGCGAAAGCCTATGCCGCAGCGCGCGGCGAGGACGATCTGGGCTGGCGCAATTGGCTCACCCATGCGCGCGCGGCCGCCGTGGGCCTCGCCCGTCAGGGCCGCCTCGTGATCTATCGCAAGGGCAAGCCGGCGGATCCCGACGATTTCCGCGGCGTCTATCGCCTCGGCTTGCCGCGCAGCGATTGAGCGGCAGCCTCAGGGCGCGGGAAGCAGCGCGTTCGTGCGACCCGTGAGCCGATAGGCGACAAGCCCGGCATATTCGCGCAGCGCCGTCGTCGCGCGCGAGGCGTTCCCCTCCATGTCGAACCACGGGCGGAAATCCGCCGGCGCGCCCAGCGTGCGGTGATCCACCGGCCAGGGCGTGACGTCGAGCCCGGCCGCGCGGAAAGCGCCCATCGCGCGCGGCATGTGGAAGGCGGAGGTGACGAGGAGCCAGCGGCGATCCGCCTGCACGAGTTCGGCGACGAAGCGCGCGTTCTCCGCCGTGTTGCGCGAGCGCTCCTCGAAGGTGACGCGCGACAGCGGCACGCCCATGGCGGGCAGGATCGCGCGCATGACGGCGGCCTCCGTCGGGGCGCCTTGCGACAGGGAGGCCGAGCCGCCTGAAAAGACGATCCGCGCGTCGGGAAAGCGCTGCGCCAGCGCAGCCGCCTCGATGAGCCGGGCGCCCGCCTCGTTGATCGAGAAACGCCCGCGCGCCACGCTCAGCTCAGGCCGCACGGCCCCGCCCAGCACGATCACGCCCGCAGGCTCCGCGAGCGGCTCGCCCGGCGCGGAGAAGCGATCCTCCAGCGGGCGCATGAGCGCGGCGCCGAACGGCGCGAAGCCAAGCGCGAGAAAGCCCGCCGCGCAAAAGACGACGAGGCCCGCAGCCCCGCGCCGCCAGCGCGTGAACAGGCCGAGGCTGGCCAGGGCGAGCGCGAGCGCAAGCGCGTTCGGCGGCGCCATGACCATCCAGAACCATTTCGACGCTTGAAAGAACATGTGAGGCGCCCCGCCTGCGGCGGCGCCATGGATAGACGCAAGCGCGCGTTCAGGACAAGGGCAGTTCGAGAACCTTCGCGCTCGGGCGGGCGCGCACGCGCGCGAACCAGCCCTCCAGATGCGGAAAGTCCGGCCGCGTCAACGGCAGGTGGAGCCAGCGATGCGCCACCGGCGCGATGCAGCAATCGGCCATGCCGAAGGCGGCGCCGGTTACGTAAGGCTGGCGCGCGAGCAAGGCGTCGAGCATTGCGAAATGGGCCTCGCAGGCGCTGCGCGCCGCCGCCATGGCGGCGGGATCGCCGCTTCCCGGATTGCGCACGAGCGGCACGAACATCGCGTTGAGCGGCGCGAGCAGGAGGGTGAGCTGCCAGTCCATCCAGCGCTCGGCGCCTGCGCGCTCGCACGCGTCGAGCGGCCACAGGACGCCGGGCGCATAGGCGCTGGCGAGATAGCGCACGATGGCGTTCGACTCCCACAAGACGAAGCCCTCGTCGTCGATGACGGGCACGAGGCCGTTGGGATTCATCGCGCGAAAGGCGGGCGTGTCGTTCACGCCGTAGGCGAGGCCCGCATCGATGCGCGCATAAGGCCGGCCGATCTCCTCCAGCGCCATGAGGGCCTTTTGCACGTTCAGCGAATTGGTTCGTCCCCAGATGCGCAGCATGTCGGCGGTCCTTGGTTCAGCGCCCGCCCGCCAGCCATGCGCGCCATTGCTCGCGCGTGCCGTAGAAGGCGTTGCGGTCGGTCTTGCCGCGGATGCCGGGAATGCGCCCGTCCGACTGATATTGCCAGAACGCCCAGCGGCGGCCGGGATAATGGACCGAGGGCTCGAATTTCGTCGAGCGCACCCAGACGGGATAATCGCTGAATTCATGCGGATGCATCATTTCGGCGTAAAAATCCACCGTGACGTAGATGATGGGCTTGCGTCCGTAATGACGCTCCATCTCATGCAGCATCAGGCGCATTTTCTGCACGACCTCGCGCCGATCGAGCTTCTTGCGGCAATTGCGCGAGGTGTGCTGAAACTCGACGTCGAGCACGGGCGGCAAGGCGTCGCGCTCATGGGGCACGTTGCGCTTGAACCATTCGACCTGTTCGTGCCCGGGCCGGCACCACCAGACGAAATGATAGGCGCCGCGCAACACGCCGGCGGCCTTGGCGCCGCGCCAATTGTCGAGGAATTTCGGATCGAGGTAATCGCCGCCTTCGGTCGCCTTGATCCAAGCGAATTTGACGCCCGACGCCTGCACCGCGCGCCAGTCGATGTCCCCGTTCCACCACGACACGTCGATGCCGTGGATGGGAAATTGCGAGGGATGCAGGCCGGTGAAATGCTCGTTGCCGGCGCCGGGATAGGCGCCGACGCCCGAACCGTCCTCCGGCAGCAGGACGGGCGAGGGCGCGCGCCCGCAGGCGGCGAGGAACAAGGCGAGCGCCGCCGCAGGCAGCAGGCGCGTGAGGGATACGCAACGCTGAAACATGGCCCGCAAATTAGCGGGCGCAGGGTAACGCTTCGTTAATTCCCCCCGGTCGCCTCACGCCGACGACAGGCCGAACCACAAGGTGGCGAAGCCCAAAAAGGAGAGATTGCCCACCACGTCGGTGACCGTCGTCACGAAGGGGCTTGAGGCGACCGCGGGATCGGCGTCCACCTTCTCCAGCAGCATGGGAATGAGGATGCCGCCCAGCGCCCCGAACACAAGATTGGTGACCATGGCGAGGGTCATCACCACGCCAAGGCCCGGCAGGCCGTACCATGCGCCCGCCACCATGCCCGTGAGGAGGCCGAAGGCGAGGCCGTTGACCGCGCCCACCGCCGCCTCGCGCAAGATGATGCGCCGCGCATTGGCGTGGGTCAGCTCGCGGGTGGCGAGCGCGCGCACGGCGACCGTCATGGTCTGGGTGGCGGCGTTGCCGCCCTGGCTGGCCACGATGGGCACGAGAACCGCAAGCGCCACCATCTGCTGGATCTGGCCCTCGAAACGGGAGATGACGGCGGCCGCCGCGAAGGCCGTGACGAGATTGACCGTGAGCCAGAGGAAGCGGCTGCGCGCGATGCCCCACACGGAATCCGACAATTGCTCGCTCGCGCTGACGCCGCCCAGCGCCTTGATGTCCTCGTCGGCCTCCTGCTCGATCACGT
>CAIXDD010000185.1 GCA_903918155.1 uncultured Hyphomicrobiales bacterium | reverse complement strand
CGCGCAGGGCGCGCAGGGCGAAACCGCGATGGATGCGGGCGAGTTCCGCGCCGCCCTGGCGCGCGGGGAGGCGGCGGTGCGCGCGGGCGCGGTCTATGTGATCGACGCGCGCGTGGACGTGGGCGCGCCCGGCGAGGGCAATCGCGGCCACACGTCCGGCCGCAAGGATTGAGGCGCGCTTCAATCCACCAGATGCAGGTCCAGCGCGCCGATCCGCTCCGCGCGCTGGGCTTCCGCTTCCGCCAGCGCGCGCCGGGTCTCGTCCCGCGTGCTGGCGTTGGAGCCCATCGCCACGAGCCCGCCGATGGCGAGCGCGAAGGCGGCGATCATCTGGACGGGATCGAAGCGCAGGAGGCCGGCGAACAGGGCGATCGTCCAGCCCGCGCCCAGTAGGGAGGCGACCCGGCCGAGCGCGACCAGTTTGGCGCAGGCGGCGGCTTTCTCCGCCAGACTCTCGATCCGGGCTTCGAGCCGTTCGATCTCGTCGCGCGCATCCCGCTCGCTCATAATCGCGGCCCGCAATTGCGGAACACCAGATCCTGTTTCAGGTAATCGGCGAGGCTGACCTCCTCCACCCGCGCGAGCACGCGGCCCGTGCGCGCATAGGTGGCGTAGAAGGCGCGCCGCCGCGCGCCCTGCGCGTCGCCCTCGCTGATCTCGCCGCATACGCGCCCAAGATCGCCGCGATGGGGCGGAAAATGGAGCAGCAGCCGGATTTGCGCGCGCCCCGGCTCCAGCAATTGCGCGCGCACCGCTTCGCTCACCGCCTCCTGCAGCGCCGGCGACAGGGGCGCGCCGGCGATGTCGCCGGGCGTCTGTCCGCCGACAGGGCCGGATGGCCCAAGGATTGCTAAGATCGCCATTGCGCCGCCGAGCGCCCATTGGGTCCAAAACGCCATGGCTTGTTGTGCCAGAAAGCGCAGCCCCGCGAAATGCGGCCCGACGACCGGCGAAAGGCGGCGACCGGGACGGCTCGGGCGGCTCGGGCGGTTTCGCGGGCCTCCGCGAGGGGGGACCCGCGTCTTCGAGGCGGGCTTCGCAGGGCGGGGCGCGCGAAAACGCCGTTTTGGCCCTTGCGAGAGTCGCTTAGCCAAATCCCATCGAAAGATGGAATTGAAACTTGCCCACAGGGGAAGATACGGCGCCGCTGCGGGTTTACTTGACCGCAAGCGACATTTTGGCAACTGCGCGGCGCGAATAAGGCGTCTTGGCTGTATGTAACCGCCGCGGCAATATGCCCGAAGGTACCTCCTGATCATCCCCTATTGCCGGCATCCGTGCTGGCGACTCAGAGGGATAAGCACAGCTTATGTCTCTGATGAGACGAGGGGCTTCTGGAGGTAAACAATGAATTTCACGAAGGGAATCCTGCTCGGTTCCGGCGCCGCCCTGTTCGCGGTGGCTGGCGCTCAGGCCGCTGATCTGCCGAGCCGCAAGTCGGCTCCGGTGGAATACGTGAAGGTTTGCTCGGCCTATGGCGCCGGCTTCTTCTTCATCCCCGGCACCGACACCTGCCTTAAGATGGGCGGCTTCGTCCGTATCGAGTATGACAATCGTGCGAACGTGACCACGAACGCTGCCGCTGGCAACGCTCAGTCCACCTCCGGCTGGTACACGCGCGGCGTGATCTCCGCCGACGCCCGCACGTCGACCCCCTACGGCACCGTGCAGGCCTACATCCAGGCGCGCGCCGTGCAGTCCGGCTCGGGCACGATGGACCAGGACACCCATGGTTCGATCGAAGCCGCTTACATCCGCTTCGCCGGCTTCACCTTCGGCCAGGCTCGTCAGCCCTACGCGTTCATGAGCTCCTGGGGCTACATGAGCAACTGGTGGACCGGCTGGCCGAACGGCGTTCGTCAGCTCTCCTACACGCATACGTTCGGCGGCGGTCTCTCGGCCACCGTGAGCGTGCAGGACTCCAGCTCCAACGCTTCGGGTCACGGCTATTCCAACAACACCCTGCCGCAGGCTTGGGATGAGAACGGCCCGGTTTACATCGGCGCCGTGAACTACGACCAGTCGTGGGGCCGTCTGCAGGCCATGGCCGCCTGGACCCAGGAGCAGACCAACCTCAACGCCATTGGCGGTGACGGCTATGCGGTCGGCGTGGGCGCGGCGTTCAACCTGCCGATGCTCGGCAAGGGCGACTCGATCGAGTTCACCGCGAACTATTGGGACGGCCTCGCCAAGCTCGGCATCGGCAACGCCAACCTCTCGACCCCCTCGTCGGGTTCGTGGGGCCCGGTCGCTCCGTTGTCTTCCATCTCGGTCTCCACGTCGGAAGGCTGGAGCGTTGGCGCCCAGCTGCAGCATTACTTCACGCCGGAATGGCGCGCGGTGGTGTTCGGCGCTTACGCCGACATGGACCTGAACAACGGCACGACGGACACGGCCACCGCCACCAGCGCGGGCGCTCAGCTCGTTTGGTCGCCGGCTCGCCAGTTCGACATCGGCGTGCAGGCTCTGTACGTCCGCGCCGAGCGCAAGAGCGCGACCGCCTCGCGTAACACCGAGAGCGACAACATCGGCATGAAGCTGCGCGTCGAGCGCCGCTTCTGATCGTTTCGATCTAGAAACAGGGAAGGGGCGGCCGAAAGGCCGCCCCTTTTCTTTTTGGCGGAGCCGCGCGGGATGCGGCTTGCAAGATGCGGCTTGCAAGATGCGGCTCGCAAGAATGCGCGCCGCCCCTGATCCCCGCGCGCGCCGGCCTCGTAAGAGGGCCATGCGTAAAATCCTCAAGATCTTTCATTCGCTGGCGTCCTGCGGCCTCATCGGGGGCCTGATCGCCTATGGGCTCCTCCTGCTGCGCGCGCCGCAGGACAGCGCCCGCCAATTCGCCGACATGCGCCTGAACATCGCCGCCCTGTGCGATTACGTGCTCGTTCCCTCGCTGGGAATCGCGGTCGTCACGGGCCTCGTCGCCATGATCGTGCATCGCCCCTTTCAGGACCTGCGCTGGGTCTGGCTGAAAGCCGTCCTGGGTCTGGCCCTGTTCGAATCGGTCCTCGCGGTCACCCAGTCCAAGGCCGGATACGCCGCGATCTTCGCCGAACGCATCGCGCAAGGCGCCGATGTCGTCGAAGCGCGCGAACGGCTCGCCGAGGCGCTGGCCTCTGAATGGACGACGCTGGGCGCCATCACCGCCCTTTGCGTGGCGCAGGTGGTGGTCGGCGTCTGGCGGCCCGCCCTGAAACGCGCGTCCGCGCGCAAGGCGGCGCAGGGCGCGGCGGCCTGACGACGGTTTCGCGCTCGCCCGCGCAGTCTCCCGCGCAGTCTCCCGCGCGCCAAAGAAAAAGGCCGCAGCTTTGAGGCTGCGGCCGTCTTCGCGTCAGGCCGGCGAACCGGCGCTGGATCAGGCGAGGTCGAAGCGGTCGGCGTTCATCACCTTCGTCCAGGCGGCGATGAAATCGTCCACGAACTTCGTCTTCGCATCGTCCTGCGCATAGACTTCCGCCAGCGCGCGCAATTGCGAATTGGAGCCGAAGACCAGATCCACGCGCGTGGCGGTCCATTTCACGGCGCCGGTCGCGCGGTCGCGGCCCTCGAACGTCTCCTGCTTGTCGGAGGTCGGGGTCCATTGCGTGTTCATGTCCACGAGGTTCACGAAGAAATCATTCGTGAGCGCGCCGGGACGATCCGTGAGCACGCCATGCCGCGCGCCCCCGACATTGGCGTCGAGCGCGCGCAGGCCGCCGACGAGCGCCGTCATTTCGGGCGCGCTCAGCGTCAGCAATTGCGCCTTGTCCACCAAAAGCTCCTCCGGCGACGCGCTGAAGGCGGTCTTCTGGTAATTGCGGAACCCGTCGGCGACGGGCTCCAGCGGCGCGAAGGACTCGACGTCCGTCTGCTCCTGCGAGGCGTCGGTGCGTCCGGGCGTGAAGGGAACCTCCACGTCATGGCCGGCCGCCTTCGCCGCCTGTTCGATGGCCGCGGCGCCGCCGAGCACGATCAGATCGGCGAGCGAGACCTTCTTGGCCCCGCCTTGCGCCGCGTTGAACGCGGTGCGCACGCCGTCGATGGCCGCCAGCGCGCGGGCGAGCTGCGCCGGCTCGTTGGCCTCCCAATCCTTCTGCGGGCTGAGGCGGATGCGCGCGCCATTGGCGCCGCCGCGCTTGTCCGAGCCGCGGAACGTGGAGGCCGAGGCCCAGGCCGTCGCGACCAGTTCGCGCGTGGAGAGGCCGCAGGCCAGCAGATCGGCCTTCAGCTTGCGGATGTCCTGCGCGTCGATCAGCGGATGGTCGAGCGCGGGCAGGGGGTCCTGCCAGATCAGCGTTTCGGCGGGAACCTCCGGGCCGAGATAGCGCACGCGCGGGCCCATGTCGCGATGGGTCAGCTTGAACCATGCGCGCGCGAAAGCGTCCGCGAAAGCGGCCGGGTCCTTATGGAAGCGGCGCGAGATCGGCTCGTAGATCGGATCGAAGCGCAGCGAGAGATCCGCCGTCGTCATCATCGGGCGATGTTTCTTCGCGGGATCATGCGCGTCGGGGATCATGTCCTTCTCCGCGACGTCTTTCGCATGCCATTGCCACGCGCCGGCGGGGCTCTTCGTCAATTCCCATTCATAGCCGAAGAGCATGTCGAAATAGCCGTTGTCCCAGGTCGTGGGATTGGGCTTCCACGCGCCTTCGATGCCGCTCGTGGTCGTGTGGACGCCCTTGCCCGAGCCGAAGGAATTGATCCAGCCAAACCCCATGGCCTCGATGGGCCCGGCTTCGGGCTCAGGCCCCACGAGGGCGGCGTCGCCCGCGCCATGCGCCTTGCCGAACGTATGGCCGCCGGCGACGAGCGCCACGGTCTCTTCGTCGTTCATCGCCATGCGCGCGAAGGTCTCGCGCACGTCGCGGCCGGAGGCGACGGGATCGGGCTGGCCGTTGGGCCCTTCGGGATTGACGTAGATGAGGCCCATCTGCACGGCGGCGAGCGGGTTCTCGAGCTGGCGGTCGCCGGCGTAGCGCTTGTCGCCCAGCCAGGTCTCCTCCGCGCCCCAATAAATGTCCTCTTCGGGCGCCCAGACGT
>CAIXDD010000184.1 GCA_903918155.1 uncultured Hyphomicrobiales bacterium | reverse complement strand
GGGCGCGGGCGCGCCAGGCTTCGATGCGGGCGCGCTGGCCCGCGCCGGCCCCCGGCGCGACGTGAAGGCGCAGGCGCGCCTGCGCCGGCACGCAAATATCCTCGCAGGCCGCATAGCGCAGGTCGAGATCGAGCAGGATCGGCTGATCGGGCCGCGCCGGCCGCAGGCGCAGCGGAAAGACGACGCCCCGCCGCCAGCCGAAGGCCTCCGCGCCGCCTTCGTCATGGCGCTCGGGGGCGGGATAGATCACCTCAAGCCCGGCCAGATTGCGCGAGGCGCCCGCCTCGAAGCTCGGCGCGACGCCGGCGTCGCCGGGATTGCGCCAATAGGTCAGCGCCTTGCCGAAGAGCGCGATCTCGACGCCGGCCAGCAGCGCGCCGTCCGGCTCGCGCCCGCCGGCGATCAGCCGCGCCCGCGATTTCGGCCCCGCGACCCAGGGAGAGGAATCGGGCGATCCGTCCGTTTGGGGGTCTCGCGCTTGTCCTTCTTGGGCTTGGACGCCCGGATGGGGGAGCAAGGCCAGCGCGAGCCAGACGAGGAGCGCGCCGACCGCTACAGGGCGGTTCGTTGCGAAGGATGCGCGTCGGTCGGGTTCGCGGGTCATGGGCGGCCAGTCTACCTTCGCGCGCGCCCCTGCGCCATCGGGGCGGCTTGTTCGCGGGGGCGGCGCGCCTTACTTTCGATGCATGAGCACACGCGCCACGATCTCAGCCGCGGCCGAGCCCAGCCTTGAAGGGCAGATGCTGATCGCCATGCCCAGCATCGGCGACGCCCGCTTCGCGCGCACCCTCATCTATCTGTGCGCCCATTCCGCCGAAGGCGCGATGGGCATTGTGGTGAACCGGCGCTCGAAGAGCCTCAATTTCTCCGACCTGCTGGTGCAGCTCGACGTCATCAGCCCGCAAGACGCGATCCTCCTGCCGCCGGCTGTGGAGGCCGTGCAGGTGCTGCGCGGCGGCCCGGTGGAGAAGGGGCGCGGCTTCGTGCTTCATTCGCCCGATTTCCAGCTCGACGCGGCCACGCTGCCCATCGAGGGCGGCGTCTGCCTCACCGCGACCATCGACATTCTGCGCGCCATGGCGAAAGGCTCGGGGCCGCAGAAGGCGGTGCTTGCGCTGGGCTATGCGGGCTGGGCGAGCGGCCAGCTGGAGGAGGAGATCCTGCGCAACGGCTGGCTCACCTGCCCCGCCGACGAAGCGCTTCTGTTCGACGACGATCTGGGCGGGAAATACGACCGGGCCTTGCGCAAGCTGGGCGTCGAGCCTGCGATGCTGGTGGGCGATTCAGGCCACGCGTGAGGCGCGTTGCGTAAGGATGCGGGCGCGCGGGCCGCCGCCCCGCCTGCTCATTCGGCGACGGCGCGCGCCTCGCCGGGATCGGTCGCCGCGCCCACGAGCTTGCGCGCGTCTCCCGCGGTGATGGGCCGGCCGAAGGCGTAGCCCTGCGCGAATTCGCACCCGATCTGATACAATTCGATCGTGTCGCTCTCGCTCTCCGCGCCTTCCGCGATCACCTCCATGCCGAGGTCGCGCGCCAGCGACACGAGCGAGCGCAGGATCGTGGGGCGCACGCCCGCCGCGTCATGGCGCACGAAGGAGCGGCCGATGCGGATCATGTCGAAGGGCAGGCGCTGGAGATAAGCGAGCGAGGAATAGCCCGAGCCGAAATCGTCGAGGATGAGGCCTGCGCCCACTTCGCGCACGCGCTGGAGAATCTGCGCGGAATATTCCGGGTTCTCCATCACGAGATTTTCGCTCATCTCCAGTTTCAGCGAGCCCTTCTGCACGCCCGAGCGCGTGATGACGCCCTTCACGTCATGCAGCAATTCATGGCGCAGCAATTGGCGCGACGACACATTGACGCTGGCGAAGATCGGCGGCTTCACGTCGATGGCGCGCTGCCAGGCGGCGAGTTCGCGCGCCGTGCGCTCCAGCGCGAACAGGGTGAGGTCGAGGATGAGGCCCGTCTCCTCCGCGATGGGGATGAAATCCACCGGGCTCAGGCGGCCGAAGCGCGGATGGTCCCAGCGCAGCAGCGCCTCGAAACCCGCGATGGTGCGATCCTCCAGCCGCACCACGGGGCGGAAGGCGACCTTGATCTCCTGCCGGTCGATGGCGCGGCGCAGGTCCGCCTCCAGCGACAGGCGGTCGGAATGTTGCGTGCGCATGCCGGGCCGGAAGAACTCCACGCGATTGCCGCCGGATTTCTTGGCGTGGGCGGTGGCCACCATCGCGTCCTTCAGCATGTCCTCGCGCTTGGAGTGGAGCTGGGAATCGAACAGCGCGATGCCGATGGAGGCGGTGACGGCGATTTCGCTGTCATGGAACACGATGGGCGTGAGCACGCTCTTGCGCACCGCTTCGGCGATGGCGATCAGCGATTGCGGGTCGCGCTCCGAACGGATGATGATCGCGAATTCGTCGCTGGAGATGCGCGCCAGCGTGTCCTGCAATTGCATGAGTCGCAGCAGGCGGCGCGCGATGGTGAGCAATATGGAATCGCCGCCGGGAATGCCGATGGCCTCGTTCACGTCGCGGAAGCGGTCGATGTCGATGGCGATGACGGTTGGGCGCGACTCGCGGTCCATTTGCGCATGGGCGATGGCCGTTTCGAGCCGGTCGAAGAAAATCTCGCGATTGGGCAGGCCGGTGAGATTGTCGTGCACGGCGTCGTGCAGCATGCGCTCTTCGGCCACGCGCGTTTCGGTGACGTCGGCCAGCGTGCCGATGACGCGGATCACCTCGCCGTCGGCGCCCACCACCGGGCGCGCCTTCAGATAATACCAGATGTAATGGCCGTCGGAGGCGCGCAGGCGGAAGTCCATCGCGATGCGCCCGCGTCTTTGTTCGAGCACCGTGTCGAGGCTGGTGCGGTAGCGGTCGCGGTCGAAAGGATGAAGGACGTCGAGCCAGCTTGCGGCCGGGCCTTCCAGCGATCCGCGCCGCAGGCCAAGGCTCTGCTCCGCCTCCGGGCTCACGAAAATGCGGTCCGACGTCACGTCCCAGTCGAACACGATGTCGCCCGAGCCGATCAGCGCCAGCGCGCGGCGTTCGGAATCGGTCACCGAACCATGCGCGAGCCCGCCGCTGGCGAAAGCGTTCTGCATCACCGTGAAGCCGATCAGCATCACGATCAGCACGAGGCCGCCGATCAGCGCCGGCGAGACGAGATCGCCCGACAGCGAGCCCGTGACCGTGAAAGCGGCCGCCGTGAGCCAGGCGAGCAGCAGGAACCAGGTGGGGATCAGCATCACCGCGCGTTCGACGCCATGCAGCGCGAGATAGAGCACCAGCGCAAAGCCCGCGCCCGCCACCGCGGCGAGCGAGATGCGCGCGACGCCGGCCGCCACCGGCGCGTCGAACAGGGCGAGCGCCACGAGGGCGACGAGGAACATCAGCCAGACGGACGCGACATGGGAGGCGCGCACATGCCAGCGATTGAGGTTGAGATAGGCGAAGAGGAAGACGAGCAGCGTCGCGGCGAGAATGGCTTCCGCGCCCGCGCGCCACACGCGGTCGGCCTCGCCCTCGATGCCGAAAATCTTGTTCCAGAATCCGAAATCGATGCACACATAGGCCAGCACCGCCCAGGCAAGCGCGGCGGCGGCGGGAAAGATCACCGCGCCCTTCACCACGAAGACGATGGTGAGGAACAGCGCCAGCAGGCCCGCGATGCCGATGACGATGCCCTTGTAGAGCGTGAGATTGGTCACCTTGTCCTTGTAGGCGTCCGGCTCCCACAAATAGATCTGCGGCAGTTCGGGCGTGCGCAGCTCGGCGACATAGGTGACCGTCGCGCCGGGATCGAGCGTCAGGCGGAAGACGTCGGCGTCGGGGCTCTCTTCGCGCTCGGGCGGAAAGCCCTGGCTCGCCGTGATGGCGGCGATGCGCGAGGAGCCGAGGTCGGGCCAGATCACGCCCGAGCCCGACAGGCGGAAATGCGGGGCGACGATCAGCCGCTCGAATTGCTCGTTCGTGTCATTGGTGAGCGCGAACACGATCCAGGAGGGCCGCGCGCCCGTCTCGCGCGCGGAGACTTCGATGCGCCGCACGATGCCGTCGGCGCCGGGCGCGGTGGAGACCTGCAGGCGGTCACCCTGGTCGGAATAGCGTTCGATCGCGCGGGTCAGGTCGATGGCGACGGCGTCGATGGGCACGCGCACGGATTCGATCGCGCCGGCCGGCGACAGCCAGCCTGCGAGAATGGTCGCCAACGTCAGCAAGTAGAATAACCGACGCACAATGATCCCGTGGTCTCGGCGGCTTGGGGGCCGCGGCTCGTTCGCCCCGCCGAAGCCGTGGACTTCGACCTTGTCGGAAGTGTGATTGGTACGGCCTGAGCTTGCCGGGGGCAAGGCGCCTGGCGTCGGGAAGGGGCTTTCTGAGGCTCTTGTTTGTGGTTAACGGCCCATGCCGGGCGGCGGCGGGGGCGGATCGCTGTCCAGAAAGGCGAACAGAAGGTGATCCCGCCACACGCCGTCGATGCGCAGATAGGCGCGGGCGTAGCCTTCCCGCTGGAAACCGCAGCGCTCCAGAAGGCGCAGCGACGCCAGGTTTTCGGGCACGCAAGCCGCCTCCATCCGGTGCAGGCGCAACCGGCCGAAGCCATGCGCGAGCGCGGCGCGCAACGCGCGCGACATATGGCCCTTGCCCGCATGTTCGCGCCCCATCCAATAGCCGATGGCCGCCGTCTGCGCGACGCCGCGGCGCACCTGCCCGATGGTCAGCCCGCCCAGCAGCGTGCGGTCGTCGGAGCGGAAGATGAGGAAGGGATAGGTCTCGTCGCGCTCGATCTCCTCCGCTTGCCGGCGCAGCCGGCGGCGAAAGGCGGGGCGGGTCAATTCGTCAGGCGCCCAGGTGGGCTCCCAGGGCGTGAGGAAGGCGCGGCTGCGTTCGCGCAAAGCCGCCCAGGCCTCGAAATCGCGCATCTCGGCCGGACGCAGATAGACGCCCTCGCCGCGCACGAAGCCCGCGTCGTCCTCTCGTGCAGATCCCAGCCCGAACAGCGCCATAAGACCCGTGACCTTGCGACTCGCGATTTGGCGACTCGCGATTTGGCGGCAAGCGCTTTCGCTACCTGCGCTGTCGCGACGTGCGCTTTTGCGGCCTGAGACCCGCGGCGCGCGTCAGCGGGCGGCGCGCGCGCGTTCGCGCACGAAACCCTCGACGGCGCGCTGGTCATTGGCCAGCACGGTGAAATGTTCGCGCGCCGCCATCAATTGCGCAAGATGGGCGGGCAGGGGCGCCTCGGTTCCCGCAGCCGCGCGCACGGCGGCGGAGAATTTCGCCGGATGCGCCGTGCCAAGCACGACCATGGGAACATGGGGCGCCCGCGCCTGCGCCTTGCGCGCCGCATGCACGCCCACCGCCGTATGCGGATCGATCAGATAGCCGCATTCCCCATGCACGCGCGCGATCTCCTTCGCCGTGCCGGTCTCTCCGGTGCGGAAGGCGTCGAAGTCCGCGCGCACCTTGTCGAGCAGCGCGGGGGCGAGATCGAAGCGCCCGCTCTGGGCGAGATTGTTCATGAACCCGCGGATCGCGGCGGCGTCGCGCCCGCAGGCGTCGAACAGCAGCCGTTCGAAATTCGAGGACACCTGAATGTCCATGGAGGGCGAGGAGGTGGGCGCGACGCCGCGCACCTCATAGGCGCCCGCCTCCAGCGTGCGCGCGAGAATGTCGTTCTCATTGGTGGCGATGACGAGCCGGTCGATCGGCAGGCCCATGCGCTTGGCGATATAGCCGGCGAGGATGTCGCCGAAATTGCCCGTGGGAACGGTGAAGGACACGGGCCGGCGCGGCCCCCCCAGCACGACGGCGCTGGTGAAATAATAGACCGTCTGCGCCACCACGCGCGCCCAATTGATCGAATTGACGCCCGACAATTTCATGTCGTCGCGGAAGGAATGGTTGTTGAACAATCCCTTCAGGATCGCCTGGCAATCGTCGAACGTGCCCTCCAGCGCGATCGTATGCACGTTGGGCGCGTCGATCCCGGTCATCTGGCGGCGCTGCACGTCGGACACGCGCTGGTGCGGATACATGATGAACACGTCGACCTGTTCGAGGCCGCGGAAGGCCTCGATGGCGGCCGCGCCCGTGTCGCCCGACGTCGCGCCTACGATGGTCGCGCGCTCGCCCCGCGCCTTCAGCGCATGGTCCATCATGCGCGCGAGCAATTGCATCGCCACGTCCTTGAAGGCGAGCGTGGGGCCGTGGAACAGTTCGAGCACGAAGAGATTGTCGCCGATCTGCGCCAGCGGCGTGACGGCGGGATGGCGGAAGGTCGCATAGGCGCCTTCGAGCATGGCGCGGAAGGCCGCGGGCGCGATCTCGCCGTCGACGAAGGGGCCGATCACCTGTTCGGCGACCTGCGCATAGGTCTGGCCCGCGAAGCCCTCGATGGTCTCGCGCGACAGGGAGGGATAGGCTTGCGGCGCATATAGCCCGCCGTCGCGGGCAAGGCCCGCCAGAAGGGCGTCGGTGAAGGCGAGCTCGGGGGCTTCGCCGCGGGTGGAGACGTAACG
>CAIXDD010000183.1 GCA_903918155.1 uncultured Hyphomicrobiales bacterium | reverse complement strand
GCATTCAGGCGGCGGCGGAATTCTATTTCGGCAAATCGGTGCGCGACGTCACGCTGGCGGAGGCGGCGATGCTGGCGGGCCTGTTCAAGGCGCCGGCGAAATATGCGCCCCACATCAATCTGCCGGCGGCGCGCGCGCGCGCCAACGACGTGCTCGAAAACATGGTGCAGGCGGGCATGCTCAGCGACGCGCAGACTTTCGTCGCGCGGCGCAATCCGGCTGCGCCCGTGGACCGCAAGCGCGAGGCCGCGCCCGATTGGTATCTCGACTGGGCGTTCGACGAGGTGAAAAAGCTCGCGGAGGCCGGCAAGCTCGGCGCCGATCGCGTGCTCACCGTGCGCACGCCGCTCGATCCCGCGCTACAAAGACGCGCGGACGCCGCCATCGAAGACGCGTTGCGCCAGTTCGGCCGCCAGTTCGACGCCGATCAGGGCGCCGTCGTCGTGATGGAGCCCAATGGCGCCGTGCGCGCCATGGTGGGCGGGCGCGATTACGGACAAAGCCAGTTCAACCGCGCCACGGACGCCGCGCGCCAGCCGGGCTCCTCCTTCAAGCCCTTCGTCTATCTCGCCGCGCTGGAGACGGGGCGGTTCGACGCCAATTCCATGGTGGAGGGCGGTGGCATCTGCATCGGCAATTGGTGTCCGGGCAATTACGGCGGCGCCGCAGGCGGACGCATGCCCATGGTGAGCGCGCTGCAACGCTCGCTCAACACCGCAGCCGTCTGGATCACGCTGAAAGTGGGCGAGGCCTATTGGCCGCGCGGCGCGCCCTTTCATCAGGCGCGCATCCATGCGCTGGGCCGGGCGAAAGTGGTGGAGCTTGCGCGCGCCATGGGCGTGGTCCACACGCCGCTCACCGACACGGTGTCGCTGCCGCTGGGCGCGGCGGAGGTGAAGGTGATCGATATGGCCGCCGCCTATGCGGCGCTCGCCAATGGCGGCAAGCGCGCGAAGCCTTACGCCGCGCTCGAGGTGCGCAATTCCTTCGGCGACGTCATCTATCGACAGGACCGCGACGGGCCCGCGCAGGATCAGGTCGCCTCCGCCGCCCGCGTCGCCATGCTCAACAATATGATGAAGGAGGTCGTGAACGCGGGCACCGCGCGCGCCGCCATGCTGCCGGGCGTGCAGGCCGCCGGAAAGACCGGCACGACGAACGCCTATAAGGACGCCTGGTTCAACGGCTATACGGGCAATTTCGTCGCCGCCGTCTGGTTCGGCAACGACGATTCCTCCTCCATGCGCAATATGACGGGCGGCTCCCTGCCCGCGCGCACATGGCGCGAGATCATGGAATTCGCCCATCAGGGACTCGAGCTGAAGAATCCCTATGGCGTGAGCCCGCCCGCGCGCGACGTCACGCCCGTGGCCTCCATCCCGCCCGCGGGCCAGACCTCGCTGGGCAAGCCGCAGAAGCCGGAAACCCTGTCGCGCCGCTCCAGCGAAACGCTGGCCGGCATCGAGGCGCTGATGCGCGCAAGCTCGGCCAGCCTGAAAATGGGCGAGATCGTCTCCACAAGCTCCATCGGCGCGCCTGCGGCCAACTCAAGCGTTCGGCTTGGGCCCGCCGGGGGGCTTGCGAAAGACGTTCCCGCTGCCTTGCGTTGAACGCGCGCGCGCCTTCGCGCGTCTTGCCTTCATGACCGGCGACAGACGCGACGACAGACGCGACGACAGACGCGACGACAGACGCGACGACAGACGCGACGACACTTGCGCTTATGCGCTCTTTCTCGATTTCGACGGCACGCTCGTCGACATCGCACCCACGCCGGAAGAGGTGGTGGTGGAGGCCGGCCTGCCGACGATTCTGGATGCGCTGCGCAGCCGCTTCGGCGGCGCCGTGGCGCTGGTGAGCGGGCGGCGCATCGCGGCCCTCGATGCGTTTCTGGCGCCCTTCCTGTTCGACGCGGGCGGATTGCACGGGCTCGAAATCCGCGCGGGCGGCCGCATGCTCGAACGCCCCGCCCTCGACAGCGCCCCGTTGCGCGCGGCCGCGACAAGCCTGCGCAAGCGGCTCCTCGCATGGCCCGGCGCCTTCGTCGAAGACAAGGAGCATACGATCGCGGTGCATTGGCGCCTTGCGCCGCAGGCCGGCGCCGCGCTCGCCGATGTGATGGAGGAGATCGTGGCCGGGCTTGGCGCGGGCTGGCGCCTGCAAAACGGCAAGGCGGTGGCGGAGATCCTGCCCGCCCATGCCGACAAGGGGCGCGCGGTTGAGGCGCTGCTGGCGCAAGAGGTCTATCGCGGACGCAAGCCGGTGTTCTTCGGCGACGACATGACGGACGAAGACGCCATCCGCATCGTGAACGCGCGGGGCGGCGTGAGCGTGAACGTCGGCCCGCGCCCGTCCGCCGCCGCCTTTCGCCTGCCCGATCCGCGCGCCGCGCGGGCGCTTCTCGCGCGCTGGGCGCAAGAGGCGCCGCGCGACATCGCAGCCGACCTCACCGGATGAGGCGCGCCTTCACTGGTTGGGCAGAACCACCTTGCGCACCTTCTCGCGCATCTCCGGCGTGGCGCCGCCCAGCGCCTTCACGGCGAGATCGCGCGCGACCGAGGGCTCCTGAAAATCGATGAAGCGTTCGGTCTTCTCGCCTTCCGCCATCAGCGCGGGATCGGTGAGCGTCTTCTTCACGGCGGCGCGCAGGAAGGCCAGACGATCGGCCGGCACGTCGGGCGTGGTCACGAGAATGCGGCCGAGATCGTTGATGCTCATGCGGAACTCAAGCCACCAGCGTTGTTCGGCGTCGAGCTTCGTCTGTTCGAAGACGGTGGGCGTGTCGGGCAGAAGCTTCGAGCGCTTGTCGCCCATGGCGGCGACGGCGCGCGCCGCGCCGTTCTTCACATATTGCGCAGCCGAACTGTCGGAGACATAGAGCGCGTCCATCTCGCCGCGCTCCATCGCGAGCGCGATGTCGGCGCTGCCCTTGTAGCCGAGCACGATCTGGCAATTCATCTTCAGCGCATGGCAGGTGATGTTGGCGCCGTCGGCGGGCCCGTCCGTCGGGCCGACGCCGCCCCAGCGCAGGCGCGTCTCGGGCTTCTGCGCATCGGCGACGCTCGTCACCGGCGCGTCCTTGCGCACCAGCCAGATCCAGGGATAGGCCGCGATGACGCCAAGATGTTCGAGCTTGGTGAGGTCGTAACGCACGTTCTGCTGATCGAGCAATTGGCCCAGCGCCGCAGGCGTGCCGTTGACGATCATCAATTGCAGCCCGTCGGGCTGGGCCGTGGAGATGCGGTTGAGCGCGACGAGCCCGCCTGCGCCCAATTGGTTCTCCACCACCACAGTGGCGTCGAGATTGCGCGCGAGATAAGGGGCGATCATGCGCGCATAGGCGTCGAACCCGCCGCCCACGCCCACGCCCACGACGAAGCGCACGGTCTTGCCCTTGTAGAAAGCGGCGGCGTCCTGCGCGCGCGCCGCGCCGGCGCCCAGCGCCAGAAGCGCCGCAGCGAGCGCAAGAGACGAAAATTTGCAGCGCATATGAAATCCTCCGCGTCGATCTGCCTGCGCCCGGTCATAGGGCGCGCGCGCGCGCAGGCCAAGCCTGAAAGCGGGGCGGCTTCAGCGTAGCCCCTTGCGCGCTCGGGCCGGGAATGCGATTCCTGTAGGCGTCGCCGCGCGTATGGGCCCGCTCTTGCACTT
This sequence comes from uncultured Hyphomicrobiales bacterium, assembly GCA_903918155.1. Taxonomy (GTDB): domain Bacteria; phylum Pseudomonadota; class Alphaproteobacteria; order Rhizobiales; family Beijerinckiaceae; genus Terripilifer. The sequence continues at coordinate 8,343 of CAIXDD010000183.1, read as the reverse complement.
CGTGTCGAAATCCATCCTCGTCGCGCTCGCCGGCGCCGGCCTTGGGCTTCTGGCCACATGGAGCGCGCTGGAGCGCGGCGCGTCGTTAGAAATCGTGGAGGCCGGCCCCTGGCGCGCGGCGCCGCGCGCGGCCCTGCGCGAGGCAGATCCCTACACGCGCGCCGGGCGCGCGCGTTCGGGCGAGATTCCCATGGCGCCGGCGGAAGGGCTCGCCTTCTTCGCCTCGCGCGACGACGAAGGCGCGCCGCTGGACGCGCGCTGCGATTACGCCATCGCGAGCCCCGTGCCCGCCGCCCGTTTCTGGACGCTCGCCCCGCTCGACGCGCAAGGCGCCATGACGGCCACGGCGAACGGACGGATGGCGCTCACCTCCGCGCAGATCGTGCGCGACGAGGCGGGACGTTTCGAGATCGTCGCCTCGCGGCAGGCGCGCGCGGGCAATTGGCTCGCCTTGCCCGCGCAAGGGCCTTTCATGCTGGCCTTGCGGCTCTACGACGCGCCCGCGAGCGCGCAGCCCGCCGCCGCCGCGCGCGCCGCCATGCCGAGCCTGCGCAAGGGGCGCTGCGCATGAAGGCCCCGCGCGCCGCCGACATCAGGCAGGGCGAAGGCTGGATGGCGGCCCTGGGCTATGGGCTCGCGACGCTCTGCGTCGCCGGCGTCGCGCATCTGGCGAGCGTGCTCGCCTTGCCGCATCTGGCCTCGCGCGATTCCTTCGCGCGCATCGCGCAGGCCGTCCCGCATCTGCATCGCTTCGCGCTTCTGCCCCAGCCGGCGCCGGGCGCGGAGCTTACGCCGCGGCAAGATCCCATGCTCGCGCGCGCGGCCTGCCGGTTCGATCTCGCAGGCGGGCCCGTGCGCCTGCGCGTGGACCTGTCGCAGCTCGACGGCTTGCTGCTCCTGTCCTTCCACGACCGGCAGGGCTCGACCTTCTATGCGATGACGGACCGCGGGGCGCTGCGCGGGCGCATCGACATCCGCGTCGTGACGCCCCGGCAGCTCGAGGACATTCAGGCGGAAGATCCGGATGACGAAATTCCGCAGGACCTGCGGCTTGTGGCGCCGGGCGCGGAGGGATTCATTCTGGCGGGAAGCCTCGCGCTCGACGGCGCGGATATGGAGAGCGCGCGAGGGCGGCTCTCGCTCGTCGCATGCGCCAGCGAAGGCGACGGGGGCGCAGGCGGCGGCTGAGGCCGGCCGGAGCGGGCGCCGTCAGGCGGTCTTCTGCGAATCCGCGGAGGCGCGGGCGCGGCGCGCGGGCGCAAGACCACGCTCTCCTCGACCGCCCCTTCGCGCACGTAACGCACGCCCGTGAAAAACAGGATCTCCGCAGACGCTTCGCGTCGCACGCCGCGCGAGGGCGTCCGACGTCCCCGAACGGGTAACGGCACCACACGACTCATTGCGTTCTCTCCAGCCCCTCAGGCCCGCAGCAGCGCGGGCTCGACCGCATTACTGGACAACATGGTTAAGAGACCGTCAACGAAGTCCCGATAGGCTGACGGCATCTATTTTCATGAGATTGATTCCGCCATGCAGAATGTCGCAGGGACCGCAGCCGAGAGCGTCGCCGCAAACCAGACCGAGGGCTTGAGCGCAAAACCGGGCGTGTTGCGCGCGCTCACGGATCTCTTCTGCCTGCGCGCGGAGCATGACGACGAAGAGTTGGCGCGCTTTCGCGAATTATGTCTGCGCATGACGCCGGACGCGGACGCCTCCACGCTCGTCTATGTCGCCTCCAAGCTGGCGCGCCATCCCAATGCGCCGCCAGGCGCCCTGTCCGCCCTGCTGCGCGCCGAGCGCGCCTGCGCGCTGATCATCGCGGAATATGCGCTCAACCTGCCTCTCGCCGACCAGATCGGCATCGCGCGCGGACGCGACACGGAGCTGGCGCTCGCGCTGGCGCGCCGCAAGGGAATCAGCGGAGACATCACGGACGCCCTCGTGATGCGCCGCGAGCCCGTCGTGCTCGACGCGCTGGCGGAGAACAAGACCGCCACATTCACCCGCGCGGCCATCGAGCGCATCGGCATGTTCGCGCGCCAAGACGCGCCGTTTCTGGAGAAATTCTCCGCGCGCGCGGAAGAGCCTCTGGTCAGCGCGCAAGAATTCCTGCGCGCCTCCGGCCTTGAGCGCGCGCGCCTGCTTCTGGCCGCGCGCCGCGCGCATCTGGGCAAGCCGAGCGCGCCTGCGCCCAAGGACGAAGCCCTCGTGCAGGACCTGCGCGAATTCGCGCAGACGCGCGCATGGGACGCGTTCTGCGCGCGCGTCGCGGAGGCGATCGGCTGGGAGCCGCGCCATGCGGAGCCGCTGGTGAAAGATCCGGGCGGCGAGCCGCTCGCCCTGCTTCTCTGCGCGCTGGGCTGCGCGCGACAGGACGCCGTGCGCGTGTTCCTGTGTTGCGAGGCGCCGATCTCGCATTCCTATCCGCGCGTGCGCACGCTTTCCGACGTGGTGCGCGACACGCCGCCCGCAGCGGCCATAGACCTGCTGGAGGCGGCGGCCGGCCGCACGATCACGCGCCCTGCGCTTGGCCCCCGACAGGCCGACGCGCGATCCCAACCCCGCCTCGCCCCGTCCAAATCCGTCCTCTCGCCCCTGCCCGTCCGGTCGCCGGCGGCGGCGGGCTTGCCCAAGGCCTATACGCCCGACGTGCGCGCGCATCTGTGGGGCGCGACGCAAGCGCGCGCGGAGGCGCGCATGGAGGCCAACGAACGCGGCCGCCATATAGATTCCGTACGCCCGCCGCGCGTGAAGGCGGCGAGCCCTGCGCCGGCGCGCGAACGTCCGAAGGCGGCCGTCTTGCTGCGGCGCGGCTAATCCTGCGCGAGATCGAGGAACGCGCGGCCCGCGCGATCCTCCACATCCACGATCCAGAGATCGGAATCGAACTTGATCTCGCGGCGCAGGCGTTCGTCCGCGCGGGGCGGATCGATCCATTCCTCATCGTGAAGGCGCGCGAACCGACGCACGCCGCTGTCGTCGGCGAGCGATTGCGGCGCGGGACCGAACACGGCCACGCGCCCGTCGAGCCTGTCCACAACGACGAAGATCGCGCCTGATTCCGCAGCCCCGCGTCGGCGCAACGTCCCGATGGCGCCTTCGACCGCGCAGCGCCGCAAGAGCGCAGAGACGAAAATATCAGCCCGCAGACGCATGGCGCACCCGCGTCCTCATGGGATCGGCACGCCCGAACGCGCGGCGAGCGCGCGCAAGGTGCGCGGCGCAAGATCGCCGGTGACCGGCAGGTCGCGTTCGCGCTCGAAACGCTGGATCGCCGCGCGCGTGCCCGGCCCCAGCACGCCGTCGGAGGCGACCTGAAAACCAAGCCGGTCGAGCGCGCGTTGCGCCGCAAGGATGCGCCGCGCCATGAGCGGATCGCTCGCGCCCACGACGATGGGCTGGCCCGGCGCAGACGCTGCGACCACGACCGGGGATTCGCCGCGAAGCAGCGCGGCGATGGGATCGCCCGCCGGTTTGGCGGGTTCGGCGGCGGGACGCGCAGGCCGGGCCTGCGGCGGCGGCGCAGGGGTTTGCGCGATCTGCCGCGCAAGCTGTTGCTGTTGCGGCTGCGCCTGCTGCTGTTGCTTCTGCGCCTGCTGCTGTTGTTGCTGCGCCTGCTGCTGCTGTTGTTGCTGCTGCAGCGCCTGCTGCGCGCTCGGCGCCAGCGAGACGGCCGCCATGGGCGTGGGATCGAGCGGCAGATTCGCCGAGCGCGCTGCCGCGCGTTGCGTGGAGATGGGGGGCAGCGCGACGGGGGCGGAGGCCGGCATCAGGCTGGAGGACGTCGCGGGCGCTTGCGCGGAAGATTGCGCGGAAGATTGCGCGGAAAATTGTTGCGCGGATTTGGCGGGCGCGAACAGGGGCGCGGGATGATGGCCCTGTTGCAGGTAAAGCGCGTTTGCGAGCACGCCGAACGTGACGCCGCCCACGAACAGGACCGACAGCGCCGTCATCGGCCGACGCACGGAGGCGATGAACACGGCCGCGGACCCGGCGAAGAGCGGCGCGATCAACAGGCGACGCAGGAGCGAGGGCTTGCGCGCCTTCGCGCGCGGCCCTGCGGAGCGGCGCACGCGCGGCGCGGGCGTGCCTTCCAGCGCATGAAAATCCCTGTCGATGCTGTCGCTGTCACGCAATTCGCTTCACCCTGTGATCCTTGTCGTCGCTTTGGCTCTGGCGCGCGAAGGCCTGCGCCTTGCCGGCGGGCCCGCGCGCGAGCGTTTCGATGGGCGCCTGCGCCTTGCGCGCGGACTCAGGCACGGCGCGGCAATCCAGCGGCAGTTTCACGCAGGCCAGCGCGCCTTCGCCGGGCGCGCTTTCAAACCGCATGGTGCCGCCATGCAGGCCCACAAGGCCGCGCACGACCGAAAGACCAAGGCCCGCGCCTTCATATTGGCGATCATAATCGCCCTGCGCCTGGAAGAAAGGGGCGCCCAGACGATCGAGATCGCGGGCGGCGACGCCCACGCCGGTGTCGATGACGCTGAGGACCAGCGAGGCGCCTTCAGGGCGCACGCGCACGAGAACGCGGCCATTGGCGGGCGTGAACTTCAGCGCATTGGAGATGAGGTTGATGAGAATCTGCTTCACGGCGCGCTTGTCGGCGACAAGAGCGGGCAGGCCGGCGGGCGCGTCTCGCACGAGCGTGACGCCCTTTTCCTGCGCCTTCAGGCCCACCATGTCGCAGCATTGTTCGACGAGGGGCGCAGCGTCGAGCGGCTCGGGCGCGAGCGCGAAAGCGCCGGCCTCCATTTTCGACACGTCGAGAATCGCGTTGACCACCGAGAGAAGATGGTGGCCCGATTCATTGATGACCTGCGCGTAATCGCGCGCGCGCGCGGGCTCGGCGGGGCTGAGGTTTTCGCTCGCCAGCATTTCCGAAAAGCCGATGATGGCGTTGAGCGGCGTGCGCAGCTCGTGGCTGATCGTGGCGAGGAAGCGATCCTTCGCGCGGGCAGCGCGCTGGGAATCCTCGCGCGCCTGCGCCATGACGTCTTCGCGCTCCATGCGCGCGGCGGCGTCGCGCAGCACGCAGAGCGCCTCGTCCGCGCCGCCGGCGATGCGCTGGACGCGCAATTCGGCCCAGCCGAACTGCGGCGCCTGTTCGCGCGACGACGCGCCCGTGCGCAGGCGCAGCGTGAGACAGGCCGCGCCCGCGCCGGACGCCGCGTCCGAAACGCTCTTGAGGAAGGCGGGGCGGTCGCCCACATGAATGCGCTCGAACAGGCCGCGGCCCATCAGGTCGCGCGGGGAGAGCGCGAGGGTCTCCGCGGACCCGCCTTCCGCGCGCAGCACGGCGCCGGTGCGGTCCATCCGCAGCACGCAATCGCCCAGCGCCTCCGAGAGCGCCTCATAATGCGCCGCGCGCGCATCGCCCGCCGCGCGCGCCGTCGCGAGAAGGCGCAGCAATCCCGCGCAGGCGCTCGCGCAGATCGCGACCGCGCCCGCCGACATGGCGAGGAAGCCAAGGCCCGCCGGCTCAGGCGCCGCCCAACGCCAGCCTGCGGCCAGCGCGACAAGCGCGACGAACGCGCCCGCCCAGACAAGGCGCGGCGCGCCGGCGGAGGCGCCTTCGAGCGGAAGGGTGAGGAGAAGCGCGAGAGCGACCGGCGCATAGGCCGGCGCGGCGACCGCCAGCGACAGCGACAGGCCAGCAAGGCCCGCGACGCCCAGCGCGGCGGCGCGCGCGAGATCGCCCGTGCGGGAGGCCACGATCAAAGCGAGCAGCGGCGTGCAGGCGAAGGCGAGAGCGGCCGCTTCGGCGCCGCCGTCAAGCCCGCGCATGGCGAGCCAGAGCGTGGCGCCCACGAGCGCCAGCGCGCCGAGACCCAGGCGCAGCGCGATGAAAGACGCGTGCCGGGCCAAATCGACAGGGCCGCTGACGCTCGCATGGGTCAGGCTGGCGGGCAGGACTTTCAGTCTCTCGATGGCGGTCACGCGACGCATATCCACTGGGCCGGAAGGGCTGGGACCCAAATTCGCCCACGCCCCTTAAGCGAACCCTAAACGAACGAGCGAGACCATGGAAAACATTGGGTTTTTCGACCTGAAAGGCGGCCGGGAGCACGGCTTTTTAGGGGAATGGTTTAGAACTTGTTTCCGTTTCCCCGCCGGCATGGTGAAGAAACCCTTTCGCGCGGGGGGCGAATGCGAGCGAAGTCTTTTGCGGAAGATTGGCGCGCAGGCGCCATGATAGGCTTTCCGTCACGGAGACCGCGATGATGTTCATCCTGCGAAGCGCATTCTGGTTGGGGCTTATCTTCGCCATAGCGCCAGGCGACGCCAATGATCCGCGCCGCGAGGCGGGCGCACGGGCGGCGGGCGCCGCCTTGCAAGGGGCGGCCGCCGTCGCCGCGAAACTTCCCGAAGAGGCCGCGCGCCTGTGCGCGAAAGCCCCCGCCGAATGCCTGCAAATGGCGAGCGCGGCGGGCCCCCACGACGGGCCGGCGACGCCCGCGAAGGCCTCCAAGGCGGGTGCCGGAAAATCCGACAAGGCCACGGTCGCGTCGCGCACGGCGACAAGCGCGCAGAAGCGGCGCGAAACCCGCCCGGACAGGGCGCGCGGCTAGACGATTTCACTGGCGCCGGCGGGGTCCGCGCGCCTATATGCGGCCATGACCCTGCAAGACAAGACCCTGCAAGATCTGCTCGACGATTTCGCGCTCATCGACGATTGGGAAGAGCGCTATCGCTACGTGATCGAACTCGGACGCGCGCTGCCTGGCCTGCCGGACAGCGCGAAGACCGAGGAGAACCGCGTGCGCGGCTGCGCGAGCCAGGTCTGGCTTGAAACGCGCGCGAGCCAGGAACGCGGGGAGACTGTGCTCACGTTCGAGGCCGACAGCGACGCGCATATCGTGCGCGGGCTGATCGCGATTCTCCTCTCGCTCTATTCCGGCCGCACGGCGCGCGACATCCTCGCCGCCGACGCGCTCGACGCGTTCGCCAAGCTCGGTCTCACCGAACATCTCACGCCGCAGCGCTCCAACGGCGTGCGCGCCATGGTGGAGCGCATCCGCCGCGACGCGCAGGCCGCGCAGGCCGCGCAGGCCTAGCCCTCCTCGCGCGCGGCGGCGTCGATGCGCGGTCGATAATCCTGCGCGCCCCAATGACGCAAGGCGACATGGACCGGGCCCTGCGCGGCGCGGCCGAGCCCGTAATGGCGCGCGAGCGCCCCCAAAGCGAGACCGAGCGCCACCTTGCCCGAGCGGCGCGGCCAGGCCCGCTCCGTCTCCACCAGCTCCAGCCCTTTCAGAAAGCCGCAGACGTCGAGCAGAAGGCCCGCGAGATCCGGCCCCACCGCCGCAAGCGCGCGCGCGACGCGTTGGCGCGCCGCAAGCGCCCTGTCGGCGATCGGCAGGCCGCCCGGCCCGCGCGCCCCGCTCGACACGCTCGCGGACCAATCCGCCGTGAGGCGCGGCGCCATTTGCGCCGTCTCGAAATCCCGCCGCAGACGTTCGCCCGCCTCAAAACAGGCCGCATCCACCAGATTGCGCCGGGCGAGCCAGGCCAGCGGGCTTTCCTGCGCGTCCACAAGCCGCGCCTCGCCCTCCACCCTGCGGCGCTCCAGCGCGACATGCTGGGCGAGAAAGGCCTGATCGGGCGCAGCCTGCGCGCGCCGCAGGAAGGCGCGCCCCGCCTCGCTCGCCCGCAGACGGGCGCGCCCCGAACGCGCAGGCGCGTCGAGCGCCGCCAGATCGCGCGCCAGAAGGGCCTGCGCGCTGGCCTGGCTCGCCTTGCCTGAGCGCAGGCTCGCGCCGCAGCGCGCCCGCGCCACGATCCATTCGTCCGCCTCGCGGAACGCATAGGCGCCGTCCTCGCACAGCGATTCCAGAAAGCGCCGCGCCGCCTGCGTCAACGCAGCAGGCTCAACAGCGGGCGCGGGCGCGGACGGATTGCGTTTCGACGGCTTCCTGGCCGCAGCGTCGCCCCCCTTCATGACCGCGCCCCTTCGTCCTGCGCGAGGCTGGAGCGAAAGGCGCGCAGGCCGGCTTCCAGACACGTGAGCGCATGATCGGCGCCGGGCGCCTCGCGGCGCGCCTCGATGCGCGCGCAAGCCCGCCGCGCGCTCGCCCGATCCCGCCCCAGCGCGGCGGCGGCGTGGGAGAGCGGAACGCCCAGACCCACATGGCCGAGATAGAAGGCCTGCGCGCGCGCCAGCGCCAAGGCGCCGCGCCGCGTGCGCCCCGCCAGATGCCGGGGCGAGGCGCCCGCAAGGCCCGCCGCCAGACCCGCCGCCAGAGAGAAGGAACAGGCGGAGGATCCTGCGCCCCCCGGTTGAAATGAAAACGCGTCCATGGGCGCTCCCCAACATGAGCCGGACCATTCCGGCGGCTCAGGCTG
>CAIXDD010000182.1 GCA_903918155.1 uncultured Hyphomicrobiales bacterium | reverse complement strand
GGCTTGCGCCGGGCTGTCCTGCCCGCCGGCGGCGCGCGGCGCGTCGGCGCCTTCGCCCTGCGAGGCGAGCTGGTCCTGCGGGGCGTGGTCCTGCTGGGCGGGCTGGTCCTGCGGCAAACCGGCGTCGGGGGCGAAGCCGAATTCGGGCTGCGGCGCGTCGACCGCATAGGCCTCGTTCTGGGAGCCGGCGAGCTGCTCGCCTTCGCCCGTCACCACGTCGTCGCGGGTGCGCTTCTCGCGTCCGTTGCGGCGGCGGCGGCGTCCGTTGCGGCGCTGCGGGCGCGCTTCTTCCTCTTCCTCGGCGGCGTGCTGGCGCTGCTCTTCCTCAAGCAGGGCCTGACGGTCGGCGACCGGAATCTGGTAGTAATCCGGGTGGATCTCCGAAAAGGCGAGAAACCCGTGCCGGTTGCCGCCATATTCGATGAAGGCGGCCTGCAGCGAGGGTTCGACCCTCGTCACTTTCGCCAGATAGATATTGCCGCGGAGCGGCTTCTTGCTGGCGGATTCGAAATCGAATTCCTCGATCCGATTACCGCGGAGCACCACTACCCGGGTCTCTTCCGGGTGCGATGCGTCGATGAGCATCTTGTTGGCCATGGACAGCTCGTGAAACTTTCTGTGACGAAGCCCACGTCGTCGCCGCGCGTTCGGCGCGCGGGATCGTTACGACCCGACCTGCCAAGGGGCGGCGGTGCGGCGTGACGGCTTCTTGCTTGAAGTGGAACGGGGACACGGCGGCGCTGCGACCCGCCAGCAGGGGCGCGGGCGCGATCTTGCGCAGCCGGGATGTGCGGGCGCCGACCGGGAAGCCCGGATGCGGCGCGGATGGAGGATCACGTTGGAAAAGGTCCGCGCCGACTTCGACCGCAGATGCGCCGACGGTCGCCCGGGGGCGGGCCGTCGAGAGGGCGCAAAGCGCTTCGAGCGTAGGTCCGGAACTGCGGCGCGTTGGGCGCGCAATTCCCGGGGCGGGACGAATCATAACAAGTCACCTGCGCGGATCGCTGCGCTCCTGGGCGCCGCCGGACTCCGCTGAACCGACGATCCGTCCCGGGATTCGAGATGTCTTGCCAGAAGGGGTCCGTCGAGCGCGAAACCTGACGTGGGAACCATTTGGGGATCCCGGCGCGAGGAGGCGTCCGCTTTCCGCCTTCGGCCGCGCGAACGCGGCGAACACGTGTCTCTGTCCCGGTCGGGACCTCTACTATGTAAAGGTCAGCGTACGGATTTGCAAGATTTTTCCCCCATGTGGCGTTTGCGCCACGCCGCGACGCTTTCACTCCGGCGGAAGCATATCCTTAACTATCTCCCCGCTATGTCTTAAATCGTGTTAACCACGGCTCCGCTCAGCCTTGGCCCGCCGCGCGACCCGACCCGACCCGACCCAAGACGCCCCGCAGATGACAGTCCGCTTTTTCCCAGCCTCGCTTTCGCCCGCGTTCCGCCTGACGGCGAGGGCGGCGCTTTTGTGCGTCTGCGCGGCATTGGCGGGCGTCGCGCAGGCGGCGGCGCAATCGGTTCCCGTGGCGCTGGCGGCGCGCATCGTGCAATCGGGCGAGGTCACGCGGCTCAGCTTCGAGGTGAGCGAGCGCGTGGAGCCGCGCGCCTTCGTTC
>CAIXDD010000181.1 GCA_903918155.1 uncultured Hyphomicrobiales bacterium | reverse complement strand
GGCGCCGCCGGCGAAACGGCCTGCCCGCCGGTCGCGGCGCGCGCGCCGAGAGCCGCGGCGCGCGCCGCCAGACGCCGCCCCAGCGCCGCAGCCTCGCTCTCGCCGCCGTCGTTCAAAGCGCCGCGCAGATGCGCCTCGTCCTCCTCCGCGAAGGGGGACGCGTCCGGCGCCGCGGCGTCCGGCGTCGCCTGTTCCTGCTCCTGCGGAATGGAGCCCGTCGGCATGGGATCGGTCTCGACGCCCGCGAAGGACGGCCGGATCGGCGCGCCCGGCGCCTCGTCTTCTTCGCCCAGCTCCGCGGAGCGGAACCAGCCCGGCGTCGCCGAGCGCAGGGCGTTGGGGCTGGGCACGCGGCTCACGCCGGCCACATAAGCGGCGAGCCGATAGGGATCCTCAAAACCCGCGCCGCCGATCTGATTGAGCGGCGCGCTCGCCTGCTCGCTCGCCCAGGACGTGCCCGCAGACGCCTTTTGCGCGGCATGCGGCGTATCGGGCCCTTGCAGGCCGTTGCCGCCCGGCAGAAGCGCGAAGCCCCAGCGCTCATAGGGCATGGCGCCGACGCCGGGCACGCGCCGCGCGACCAATTGGCGCCCATGCGCCCAGGGTTCGGGCGCGAAGGGCGCGGAAGCGGCGGGAAGGGTTTGCGCGCCCGGCGCCGCGCGCCCCGCCAGCTTGCCCGACGAGGCGAACCGCAAGGGATTCTCCGCATCCGCGGCGGCGGGAAATTCATTGCGCTCGAATTTCGGCATGCGGTCCTGACCGGGCGGCAAGGGCTGGGCGCCCCAACCGGCGAATCCCGCGCGCATGTCGCCCGCGAACGCGCCCGGCGCGCCAGGCGCCATGGGCGCGCCCCAGCCGGGATGACGCGTCGCCGCCGAGCCCGCCGTCGCCGCCGGCGGAGGAAGCGCGAGCGCGCCGGCGCCAGATTGCAAGCCTGCCTGCAAGCTTCCCTGCATTCCTGCCTGCATGCCTGCCTGCAAGCCCGCCTGAATGCTTCCTTGCGTGCCCGCCTGCGCGCCGCGTTTGGCGCCGGCGGTCGCGATCACGTCGCAGGCGGAGGGCGGGCGCGCATAGCCGTCGGGAAAGACGATCTCGACCACTTTCGGAAACAGGCCGTCATAGCGGTTCACGAGGTCGAACAATTCCTTCTGCCGCTTGGTGCGGCGCGCGCTCAAGGCGAGGCCCGTGACGGTCGTCTCTTTCGGGAACCAGGCGACCGCGCGCTGGAACCATTCATAGGCCGCCTCGAACTGGCAGGTGTTGTAGGCGTACCAGCCCAGCGCCTGCGCGCCTTCGCCGGAGGCCAGATCGAGCGTCACCTGCGCATAGCGGCGCAGGCGTTCGGGATCCATCACCGGCGGCACGGCCCGCGTCAGCTCGCGCTCCACCACGTCGACGAACAGGATCGCATTGTTGATGAGCGGTTCGCGCCACGCATAGGCGACTTCCTCCGCCTCAAGCGTCATGCCCAGTTCGCGCAAGGAATGGGCGAGGCCATGGGCGATCATCGCGTCGCCGCCGCGCTCCAGGGCGAGCTTGAACCAGTCGAGCGCGTCGCGGAGCGCCTTCGTCTTGTAATGATGCCATGCGACCAGACCCGCCTGATTGGCGTCGGGCACGCCGCGGGCGTAATCTTCGAACCGGCGGAACTCCGCGTCGGGCACCGGCTGCGGCCGTTCTTCATGCAGGAAGGCGGCGATGCGCGCGCGCGTGATCTCGGGGCCGATCGCCTCGAACTCGTTGCGCCCGGCGCTGTCGCGCCGACCAAGCGCAAGAAGCGGCTCGACGTCGGAGATGCGCAGATTGTCCATCGCCTTGTGAATCGTGGCGAGCCGGTCGCGCGTGTCGTTCGAGGTCTGCAGGATGTCGCGATAGATGGCGACCGCGTCGGCGGTCTTTTTCATGCGCGCGTTCACTTCGGCGATCGTCCAGCGCAGATCGACGTCGTTCTGGTCGCCCATGCCCTGTTCGCGCACCGTCGCGATCACGTCGTCGAGCCGGCCCTGCCGCCACAGGTCGAGGATGCGCAGGCGCAGGATCTTGCCTTCCATCTTGCGCACGAGTTCGGCGGACGGCTTCCAGCCGGGCTCCGCGCGTTCGCGCGCGGCGATGGCGAGCTTTAGGTCCTCCATCTTGTCGACGCCGAACAGGTCCCACAGCGCCTGTTCGTCCTCGCCCGAAGGCGCCACGGGCTCGTAGAGATTCTCCGGCGGGCGCCAATAGGGATGCAGCCGCTTGAGCCGCGCGATCTCCGTCTCCACGCGCGCCTTGTGGCCCTGGCCCGCGTAATAGCGCAGCGCCGTCTCGTCGGGCCCCGCGCCTTCAAGCTCCACCGGTTGCACGGCGACCGCGCCGGGCGCGGGCGCAGACGCGCTTTTGGCGGGCTCGCGCGCAGGCGCCTGCGGCGCATCGAAGACGAAGCCCGATTGCGCCTGCGCGCGCCCCACGCCAAGAATCGCGCCGAGTCCCGGCCCGGACTCAAGCGTCGAACCCAGCCCCGCCGCGAGCGCGGCGAGACAGACCGAAAGCTGCGGCGCGCGAGGCAGGCGCAAGCGCGGGCGCGCCGAGAGGATCAACCTTTCACGCATGACTGATACCTGAGATTCGCGGCGACGACCGCGAGCAGATTCAGCGTCGCCGGATAGTAATGTTCGTTTTCGCTGGCGGCGCGGAACTCCGGCCCCACGGGCGCGCGATCGATCGCGCAGGCCAGCAGCGCCGCCACGCTCGCATAACCGCGCTCGCTCAGCCGATCGACCTCGCGCCCGGTCTTCACGTCCATGGTCGCCAGCGAGCGCCGGTTCGTCGACCAGGCATGGAACGCGCGGTAATGCTCCCAATCGCCAAGGCCCGCGAGCGCGAGATAAAGCGGGATGCGGATCGCGTTGTAGGAGAATTGCGGCGGGAACCCGTCGGCGGGACGCGGCGCGCCGTCGCGCAGCGAGATCCAGTCGCTCGGCAATTCCGCAGGGCCGAAGCGCGCGGCGCGGATCTGGTCGAGCCCGGTGCGCATGAGGCCGGGCCAGTCGATCTCCGGCGCCACAAGCGGAAGCCGTCCGAAGGCGGGGAAGACGTAATAGGAAAGGTTGACGACCGGCCCGTCCGGCCGCTCCTCCGCCGAAAAGCCCGAGACGCCGGGCAGAAGCAGGGCGCCCTGACTCGTCTTGAACAAGGCGAGCTTGCGGCCGATCTCCACCGCGATGCGCCGGCCCGCCGCGCGATGGGAGGCGTCGGCCCAGAAATCGGACGCTTCGGCGAGCGCCCAGGCGATGAGGATGTCGCCGTCGGTCGCATTGTTCATGTCGGACACGGCCGGCCGCTGGCCCGGCTCCCAGCGCCACGCCACGAGCTGATCGTCGCGCACCATGAGATTGGCGCGCGTCCAGCCCCACAGACGCTCGAAGGCCATGCGGTCATTGGCGGCGACGGCGAGCAACATGCCATAGCCCTGCCCCTCGCTATGGCTGATGAATCCGTTCGCGCTGTCCACGACGCGGCCGGACGCCGTGATGAAGCGGCTCTTGTAATGGCGCCAGAGCTGGGGCGCGGCGAGCGCGCCGCCCAGCGGCAGCGCGCGGCCGTCGAGCTTCAGGACGCGCGGGGCCGCAGGCTCAGGCGTGGTTTGCGCCCAGGCGGAAGATTGCGCGACGCCCGCCGCGCCCAAAGCCGCAAGCGCCATCGCCCAATTGCGCATCCATGCGCGCGCCCTCATTGCCGTCTCCCCACATTGCGCAAGAAAACCGAAGTCGCCACCGCAAGCGCCACGCCGATCAGCAGCGCCAGCGCGACATAGATCTGGCTGTTGAGCGAGAACCAGCCGGCGGCGATGAGCCGCGCGTTCTGCAGCGAGAAGGGCTGCGTGCCGATGAGGCGCGGATCGCTCGATTGCATGGTGACGACCTGGGCGTCGGACATGTTGAGCGCGGCGACGCGCCCGCTGATCTGGCGCCAGACGCGGGGATCGACGAGACAGGCGACCGAATGGAACAGCGTCACGGCGTCGGGCGCCGTCACCAGCGTGGTGACGTTGGAGGGTTCGTCGCCGTCGATGTTCTGCGCGACGACGAGCGAGGCCTGGCGCGTGAGCGTCGGCGCGGCGAGCGGACGGTCGAGCAGGGCCAGCGCGCGCTCATAGGCGCCTGCGACCCATTCGCCCGCATAGACGAAGGGCGATTGCAGCGCGAAGGTCATCCGCGCGAAAAAGCTCGTCTGCGCGCGCAGATTGCTGTTCCATTCCTCATAGAGATCGCGCGCGGGCGCGGGCTCCGAGGAGCCCACCGACCCCTGATCGACCGCCAGGGCCGCGCGCCGCTCCGCATTGCTGAAGCCGCCGACCGGCGTGGGCAAATGGCAGGTCGCCGGGAAATTGCGCTGCAGGACGAGGCGGTGGCGCGCCTGCCGCTCGAAGCGCGACAAGGTTTCCGGCGAATCGCCGAAGGCGGCCTCGTTGCGGTCGGGCCAGATGGCGGACAATTGGTCGCCGGCGAGGCCGACATTGCGCATCATGTCGCCCGACAGCGCATTGGCGGGCGCGACGACGAGCGCAGGCCCTTCCCCCGCCGCAGGCTCGGCGAGCGAGAGCCTGAAATCGATGGGGCGGCCGGCGGCGATGGCCAGATGGGCGGCGAGCGTGGCGGCGGCGGAGACCGTTTCGCGCGAGGGCGAAAGCACCGACAGCAGCGGGCGCGTCTGCCCATGGCTGAAGGGAAAGGCGCCCGTCGCCGTCACCGACAGGTCCGGCATGCGCGCGATGCGCGCGAGCCTTGGAATCTCGATCTCCGTCTCGTCGAGGAAAAGGAAGCGCTTGGCGCCCGAATTGGCCGCCATCGGATCGCAGGCCGTGTCGGACTCCACCGGCAGATGCGCTTCGATTTCGATGCGGTTGAGGCCCGGCTGCATGCTGCCCAGCGGCAGCGGCATGGGATTATGCTTGAACGCCTCCCCGCTCGCCTTGGCGAGCTTGAAGCTCACCGCATTGCGCCCGTTCACGCTCACCACGATCTGCGCGCCGCGCGCAAGGCCCGGCGCATAACCGCCCGCCACGTCCACGAAGGCCTTGGCGTAATCGGCCGGATAGAAATCCGGCGGCATCACGACGTTGAAGCCCGCGCGGAACAGGCGTCCGCTGAATTCCTGGCTCGGGAACCCGAGATCGCGCAGCTTCACGCGCTCGCCCCCGTTCAGCCGATAGCCCGGAAAGGCTGCGGCCGCGCGCAAGCCCTCGGGCGAGCCCTTAGTGACGACCGCCACGGCGAATTGCTGCAACGCCTCGTCGACCTCGGCGTCGTCGCGCCCCGTCACCACGACGGTGGTGCGCCGGCCGTCCGCCATGGGCGCCACCAGCACGCGCGGCCCCAGCACGGAGCCCACGGCGAGGCCGCCGAGCTGCGGGGCGAGCTGCGCGATGGGCCCGATGGCGAGATTGAGGCCGAAATCGCCCGGCGCCATGGGGCCGAAATCCACGACGGGCTGCGCGAAACGGCCCGCCAGCGAGATCATCTGCACCGCGCGCACGATGCGCTCCACCGCGCCGGTGGAGGCGCGCGCGGGCGCGATGGCGCGAATGGGCAACGCGCCCTGCTCGTTGACCGGCAACGCCGCCAGATCGGCGATGGTCTGCACGCCGGACTCGGCGCGCGGCAATTCGAGGCCGGTCTGCGTCGGGTCGATCTGCGTCCACAATTCATAAGTCGCCTTCAGCGAGCAATCGACGCGATGGCGCTGTTCGGCGGAAATGCGGATGGCGTTGAAGCCGGGCTTCATCAGGCCGGGCGGCAAATCGAACCGCGCCGTGCGCACGCCGCGCGTGCCGATGATATGCACCTGGCCCACCGGCTGGTCGTTGATGCTCAGCGTGAGGCGCGAGGCTTCCGGCATGACGGAAATGGCCGCCAGATAGCCGATGCGGAACGACATTTTGCGCCGGCTCTGCGCCTCGGTGAGATAGATCGGCCATTCCGACTGGCCAATCTCGCCCACCATGCGGAAGCCCTGCACGTTATTGGTGAGATGGCGCATGAAACTGTCGGCCGGCATGCGCTCGCCCGAAGCCTCCGCCAGCGGCGTGGCGGTCTGCACGGGCGGAGCCAGCGTGCGCGCGGGCTGCGCGAAGGCGGCGGGGGCGAGCGCGGCGAGCGCAAGTCCGGCGCAGAGGGCGGGCGGCAGGAGGCGCGAAAGCGCGCGCGCGAAGGGCGTCATCTCACGCGGCTCCCGATTGGCTGCGGGGACGCTCGTCATTCGAGCTGCGCGCGCGCATCATCGCGAGAAGGCGGCGCAGCCACATGGTGGAGACCTGCGGCGCGACCTCGGCCCCCGCCGCGCCCGCCTCGCCCTTGCGCAGCGCGTAAGAGATCGCGCGGGGCGGCTCGCTCACCCCCCAATACAAGAATTGCAGCAGGCCGAGCAGCATGTTCTTGTGTCGGCGGCGACCCATGAGGAACCGCGGCAGCGCGTCCGAATCCGCATACATCAAGTCGGCGTGCACGTAATAATCGCGCCCGCGCAGCTCGCCGAACTCATAGCCGTAGACGGTGCGGCCGTCGCGCGTGGTCACATGGCGGAAATTCACCGGCAGCGGCTCGTCGCGCCGCACGATCTCGCCCATGGGCTCCACGGTGAGCAAAGCCTCGTCCTTCTTGAAGGCCTCGGGCAGCACGCCGTCCACCACCACGCCGACCCCGCCCGCCGACACGTCCACGATGCGCACCGGCGTCGCCGCGCCGCCGGCGTGGATGAAGCCCGCGCGCTCGACGCCAAGCCGGGGATGGCGATCAGGCTGGCGGCGTTCGGCCACCGCGCCCAGGCCCGCGCCGGCGATGAGCAGGTTGAACGTGTTCCACAAGCCCACGACGAGCATCAGTTCCGCCACGCCCGGCTCGTTGAAATAGCGCCAGGCGGCGACCCCGCTGCCCAGCGCGAGGAGGCCGAAGATCGCGAAGAAGGGCCAGGACAATTCCGACAGATGGTCGTTGTCGAGCGTCAGGCCCTTGGCGGTGACGTTGAACGTGGGCTTGCGCGGATTGGCGACGACGGAGACGATCGCCTTGGCGAGGAAGACGCCCTGCAGATATTCGTACAATTCGGAGACGAGCGGCCAGCGCACGCGGCCGTAGAGATAATTCTGCATCATCAGGTTCACGATCATATAGGTGAGCGTGTAGGCGATCGCCTCGTCGAGGTTGGAGACGAAGACCTTCACGTCGAACAGGATGAAGAGAAGCGGCGAGAGCATGAAGGCCAGCCGCGGCAGCGGGAAGAACCAATAGGTCATGCTCGACAGATAGGCGATGCGCTGAATGCCGCTCAGCCCCTTCTTGAACGCCGGATTCTTCAGGATCAGAATCTGGAACATGCCCTGGCACCAGCGCGAACGCTGGCCGATGAAGGAGGCGAACGTCTCCGGCTGCAGGCCAGCGATAAGCGGCTTGTCGACGAACACGCTCGTCCAGCCCTGCGAATGCAGGTCGAGCGCGGTCTCGCAATCCTCCGTGATCGTGATGCCCGAAAAGCCGCCCACGGTCTCCAGCGCGCTGCGCCGCAGCAGCGCGGCCGACCCGCAGAAGAACGAACCGTTCCATTTGTCGAGCCCGCATTGGGTGACGGAATAGAACATCTCGTTTTCGGACGGCATCTGGTGGAAGGTGCGCAGGTTCTTCTCGATCGGATCGGGATTGAGGAAGACATGCGGCGTCTGCACGAGGAAACATTTGGGATCGCGCTTGAAATAGCCCACGGTCTCGCGCAGGAAGGCGCGGAACGGCGCATGGTCGGCGTCGAACACCACGACGATCTCGCCGTTGGAGACGCCCAGCGCATTGTTCATATTGCCGGCCTTGGCGTGTTCGTTGCGCGCGCGGGTGAGGTAGAGCGCGCCCAATTGCTTGCACAATGCCTGCAGCGCGACGCGCCGCTCCTGCGCGGCTTTCGCCTTCGCGGGATTTGAATCATTGCACTTCTGGTCGGTGCCGCCGTCGTAGAGCAGCCAGACGGATAATTTCTCGGCCGGATAATCCATGGATTTCGCGGCCGCGATCGTGGCGGCGAGGATATATTCGTCCTCGTTATAGGTGGGGATATAGACGTCGACCGTCGGCAGGTCCTCGTCGGGGTCGCGCGGCAGCGGCTTGCGCTTCAGCGGCTCGGCGCTGATCGTGAGGCTGATGACGAGGATCAGCACGCAATAGCATTCCGCCAGAACCAGCAGCACGCCGAACCCGAAGCCCAGCGTATCGGAAACCGGCGGCAGCGTGCTCGTGGTGCGCCAGTAGAGATAGCGGATGACGACGAAGCTGCCGAGCGCCACGAAGAGCTGGCGCCAGAGCAGCGCGGGCCCAAGCCGCCACACGGCCGCCATGCCCGCGATGACGGAGACCGACAGCGCAAGCTGCGTCTCCACGCTGACCGGCTGGCCCAGAAACAGGACCGCCGCTACGCCAGAAGCAATCCACGCGAACGCGCGCAATCCGGAAGCCATGAAAACAACCTCAAAGAACGCATTGACGCTACGCGAGGGGGAGTTTGAATATGGTTAAGACTAAGCACTCAGTGAAAAATTTCCAAATCGACGCGGCGTCATGGTTGACGAAAGGGAAACGCCGCGCCCCGGCGCGTCAGAAGGTGAGGCGCGTGTCGAACGTGCCGTAGCCGCCGGAGCCGCGGATGCGGTCGCTCATGTAGCCGCCGGCGATTCCAAACTGCAGCGGGCCGATCCTGAAGCCGGAGACATGGGCGCCGAGGCGGTATTGCTGGCTGAAACTGTCGCCGATGGCGACCAGCTCGGGTCCGAGAAAGACCTTCTCCGTCACCGCCATGCCCACCTTGAAGCGTCCGTAATAGCTCTGGTGGGCGGTGGAGAAGGTGACGTTGGCCGAGGCCATCGTGAAGCGGGTGGGATTCACATAGACGTCGGCGGCGAGCTTGAAGCCCATGGTCGTGCCGCCCGTGGCGTTCGAGGGATCGTATTTGTCGAAGACGTTGCGCCAGACGTCCAGGCCGCCATAGACCGAGGCGGTCATCGTGGGGTTCACCCATTCATAGCCGCCCAACATCGTGATGATGCCCTGGTCGCCGCGCACCTCGCCCACGCCCTCCACCGTCGACAGGTAGCTGAACGTGCCGATCGTCGCCGACAGGCGCAGGCGCATCCCGCTCTGGTCGAGGAAGCCATAGGGCGTGAACGTGCCGATGCCCACGCCATGGATGGAGGCTTGCGTGGTGCCCGACAGCGAGAGATCGAAGGCGGCGCTGGGCCGCGGGGCCGAGCGATTGGCCGCGCCGGTGTACCAATCGGCCGCATGGGCCGGCGAGCCCATCAGAAGCGCCCCGAAAAAGAGGCAGGGTGGCGAACGCAAACGCATGATCGAAATTCCCGCGGGCCGCCGAACCCTGCGACCCCCAACGGGCCGCGGACCTGCTTCGGCTTTCCCATGGGAGAGGCTGCGCCCGCACGCTTACGTCGAAGTTAAATCAATGCGGCGACGAGGCGTTAAAGTTAAGTCCGAGTTAAGGGCGCAGCCGCCAAGGAAAACGCCCTCCCGCAGGGCGGAAGGGCGCGAAAGCGGCGGCGCAGGTCTGAGGCCGAGGGCTCAGTCCTTCGCGCGCTCCACATAGCTGCCGTCTTCGGTCTGGATGACGATGCGCGTGCCGGGGCTGATATGGGGCGGCACCATGCACCGGGCGCCGTTGGAGAGCGTGGCCGGCTTGTAGGAGGAGGAGGCGGTCTGGCCCTTCATGGCCGGCTCGGTCTCCACGACCTCGAAGGTGACGCGCTGGGGCAGCTGCACGGCCACGGGCACGCCGTTGAACACGCTCAGCATGACCTTCATGCCTTCCTGGAGATATTGCGCGCCGTCGCCCAGAACGTCGGCGGAGACCTGCACCTGGTCGAAGGTCTCCTGATTCATGAAATGATGGCCTTCGGCGTCCTGATAGAGGAATTCGTAGTCGCGATCCTCCACATAGGCGCGCTCGACCTGTTCGGTCGTCTTGTAGCGGTCGGACACTTTCACGCCGTCGGAGATGCGGCGCATGTCGATCTGCGTCGTGGGCGTGCCCTTGCCGGGATGGAAGCTTTCCGCGGAAAGAACGGCGTAGAGCTGGCCGTCCTCGCGCTCGATGATATTGCCCTTGCGGATGGAGCTGGCGATCACTTTCACGGGTTCTGTCCTTGCACGGGTTCTGACCTTGATCTGCGGGGGCGACGCGGCTTAAGACCTGCGCTCGACTGCGCGCGCCCGGCGGATTTCGGGCGCACAATACCGATTCACGCGCGAATGGCCAGCCGTATCCATCCTCCCGCCGCCCCGCTCGCCCCCTCGCGCCCCGCTGCGCCTGCGGCGGCGAGCCCCTTCTGGGCGCGCGACGCCCACGAAGACCGCCGCCCGCTGCTGCTGGCGCGCGCGCGGACCTTTGCGGCCTGGCGAAACTGGTTCGCGAACAGGGACTTCCTCGAAGTCGACCCCAACGCCTTGCAGGTCTCGCCCGGCAATGAGGCCCATATCGCGGCCTTCGCGACCGATTTCGTGGCGCAGGACGGCGCCCGCCGGCGCCTGTATCTGCACGCCTCGCCCGAATTCGCCTGCAAGAAACTGCTCGCCGCCGGCGAGACGCGCCTCTTCGCGCTGGGCCATGTGTTCCGCAACGGCGAGCGCGGGCCCTTGCACCAGCCCGAATTCACGATGCTGGAATGGTATCGCGTCGGCGCGCCCTATCGCGACCTCATCGACGACGCGGCCGCCCTGTGCGCGCTGGCGGCGCAGGCGGCGGGTGCCGTCGCCTTCGTCCATCGCGGCGCGACCTGCGATCCCTTCGCCCCGCCCGAACGGCTGACGACCTGCGCGGCTTTCGCGCGCTATGCCGACGTCGATCTCGCCGCCACGCTGCGGCCCGACGGCGCCAACGACCGCGACGCGCTCGCGGCCATGGCGGCGCGGATCGGCCTGCGCGTGCGCGCGGACGATTCCTGGTCGGACCTGTTCAGCAAGATCCTCAGCGACCGCGTGGAGCCGAAACTGGGCATGGGCCGCATGACCGCGCTGGACGATTATCCGGCCTCGGAGGCCGCGCTCGCGCGCCGCCATGCGGAAAACCCCTGCGTCGCAGAGCGATTCGAGATCTACGCCTGCGGCGTGGAGATCGCCAACGCTTTCGGCGAACTCACCGACGCGCAGGAGCAGCGCGCCCGTTTCGAGGCGGAGATGGACGAACGCGAGCGCCTGTTCGGCGAGCGCTATCCCCTCGACGAGGATTTCCTCGCCGCCCTCGCCTGCATGCCGCAAGCCAGCGGCGTCGCGCTGGGCGCCGACCGCGTCGTCATGCTCGCCACCGGCGCAGGCGACGTCGCCCGCGTCATGTGGACGCCGGGCTGATCCCCGACCACCGGGCGAAATTCACCGCGCGCCCTCGCTCGGCGCCGGCGGCTGGCCCGAGGGCGCGCGCGGAGCCGGCGTCGGCGCGGCGGGAAGCGAGCCGGTGCTTTGCGGATCGGCCGGCGCGACGCGCTCGGTTGGGCCTGCGCCCGAGGCCGTGCGGCTGGAGCCGCGCGGATAAAGCTCCATCGCCCCCCAGGCCAGCAGGACCAGAGCGAGCCCAGCGATCAGGATATAGAGCCCCCGGCGGCCCTGCAGGCCTTGCCGCGCCTGCGCAGGCGTGACGCGGACGCGGGGATCGGGTCGGCGGTCGGGATTGAAATCGCTCATCATGGGTCTCCGCCTTCAAGCCGGACCAACCCGGCGCGCGCCTCCCCGTTCCGCCTGCGGGAAGGTTTGCCAGACCCCGCGCGGGGGCCTAAGCAGCCTCATGCGCGACGATCCCGCCCCGCCCAAACCCATCCGCAGCCCGGCGGAGCTTGTCGAGGCCGGCCTTCTCGCGCCCGCCCGCGCGCCGGCGCTGGAGGCTGTGACGGCGCGCTACGCCATGGCCGTCACGCCCGCCATGGCCCAGCTCGTCGATCCCGACGATCCCGACGATCCGATCGCCCGCCAATTCGTGCCCGATCCGCGCGAGCTGGAGACGCGCGCGCAGGAACGCCCCGATCCGATCGGCGACGCGGCCCATTCGCCGGTGGAGGGGATCGTCCATCGCTATCCCGACCGCGTGCTCCTGAAACTGCTGCACGCCTGCCCCGTCTATTGCCGTTTCTGCTTTCGCCGCGAAAGCGTGGGACCGGGCGGAGAGGCCCTGTCGCCGGAGGCGCTTGCGCGCGCGCTCGCCTATATCCGCGCCGATGCGCGCGTGTGGGAGGCGATCCTCACCGGCGGCGATCCGCTCGCCATGTCGCCGCGCCGGCTGCAGGAGGTCGCGCGCGGGCTGGGCGACATCGCCCATGTGCAGGTGATGCGCGTGCACACGCGCGTGCCCGCCGTCGCGCCCGAGCGCATCGACGCGGCGATGATCGCGGCGCTGAAATCCTTCGGCCGCAGCGTCTATGTGGCGCTGCACGCCAACCACCCCCGCGAATTGACGCCGGCCGCGCGCGCCGCCTGCGCGCGGCTCGTGGACGCGGGCGTGCCGATGGTGAGCCAGACCGTCCTGCTCAAGGGCGTCAACGACGATCCCGACGTTTTGGGCGCGTTGATGCGCGCTTTCGTGGAAAGCCGCGTGAAGCCCTATTACCTGCATCACGCCGATCTTGCGCCCGGCACCGCCCATCTGCGCGTGGACCTTGCGCGCGGACGCGAGATCGTCGCCGCCCTGCGCGGGCGCCTGTCGGGCCTGTGCCAGCCCGACTATGTGCTGGACGCGCCCGGCGGCTTCGGCAAGGCGCCCGTCGCCGCCTCCGCCGCCGAGCCCTTGGGCGAGGGCCGCTGGCGCGTGACCGATTTCCGCGGCGGCGCGCATGATTATGAAGATCCCGTCTGACCGCGGCGCCCGCGCCTCCGCTATGCTGCCGGCCTGATTCGCATCAACCTTCGCTGGAGCAGCGCGCCATGCGCCCAATGCGCCCGATCCGCCTCGTCCTGTCCGGCCTCGTCGTCTGGGCGGGCCTCGCCTGCGCGGCCTTCGCGCAAAACGGGGAGGCCCAACGCCTCGACGGCGCGCGCGCCGCGCTGGAGCGCATCGAACGCGCGCTGGAGCGCAAGGAGCTGTCGGACGCCGCCTTGCAGGCGCTGCGCGCGGACGCCGAGCCCGTGGCCGAGGAGATCGAGGACATTCTGCGCGCGCTGGAGCCGCGGCGCGAAGCCGCGCGCCTGCGCCTCGAACAATTGGGCAAACCCGAAGCCGCCAAATCCGACGCGGGCAAAACCGAACCGGGCAAAACCGAACCGGGCAAAACCGAAACGGGCAAGCCCGCGCCG